>CAZHVC010000406.1:0-2113 GCA_964535765.1 uncultured Ignavibacteria bacterium
CGGCTTGAGCGCCCCCACTTGCGTTTTGCAGTCGAGGCGATACTGAACGTTGATATGCATAGCGCAAGAACCGCAGACGGCCTCGCGGCAACTGCACCGGAAAGCCAATGACGGATCAAGCTCCTCGAGAATATAGAAAAGCCCTTCAAGAACCGTCATCCCCTTGATATCCGGAACGGCATAAGTATCGAACCTCGGCGCCGTGCCTGCATCGGGGTCATATCTGAAAACGGAAAATTGCGGCATGATCAGTATTTCCTTTCCTCAGGTTGATACTTCGTGATCTGAACCTCGGAATATGAAAGTTTCGGCCCTTCAGGCGACCAACTGGCGAGTGTATGTTTCAACCAATTGGAATCGTCACGGGTCTTGAAATCGGTCCGAAAGTGCGATCCGCGCGATTCGGTTCTGGCCAGGGCTCCCAGACATACGACTTCGGCGACGTCCAGATTGCCGGCCAGCTCCATGACCCAAACACGATCCATATTGAAACGGCGGATATCCTTGATCGCCCTGAGTTTTTTGAATCGCGACTTCAGTTCGCGGATTTTCGCCAGACCGACTTTCAACGATTCGCCATCGCGGAATATTCCCGCGTAAGTCGGCATGAGATCGTTCAGTTCTTTCTTGATATGATATGGGTTCTCATCGCCGCGGGGGGTAAAATAATCCGCCTGCCAGGCCTTGAATTGTTCAAAACCTTTCGCCAGTGCTTTTTCGTCGGGCTTATGCGGCAGACTCTTGACGTACAAGGCGGCCGCCTTCCCCGAACGCCTGCCGAAGACGATCGTATCCAGAAGCGAGTTGCCGCCGAGTCTATTGGCTCCATGGACAGAAACGGCGCAGCACTCGCCGGCCGCATAAAACCCCTTTGTTTTCGATTCGCCGTCTATGTTGACGTCGATTCCACCCATCGTGTAATGCATCGAAGGATTCACCGGGATCGGCGAGTCTATGGGGTCGATGCCGACGAAATCGAGACAGTGCTCCCTGATTCCGGGCAGCCGCTCCATAATCCTGGCTTTGCCGAGGTGGCGAAGATCAAGATAAACATACGGTTTGCCGTCTATGCCCCGGCCCTCGTTGATTTCGGTCTGAATCGCTCTGGCCACGATATCGCGCGGAGCAAGCTCCATGAATTTTTCCGACACATAACGTTTCATGAAACGTTCGCCGTCCTTATTGATCAAATAGCCGCCCTCGCCCCGGCAACCTTCGGTCATGAGAATATTGGAGCCATAAAGTCCGGTCGGATGGAACTGAATGAATTCCATGTCTTTCAAAGGAACACCCGCCCAATAGGGTATTGCCATCCCAAGGGCGGTTGAGGCGTGGGCGTTGGTGGTGTTGCCGTACATTCTTCCGGCGCCGCCGGTGGCGAAAATGACCGCATTGGCGCCGATCAATTCGATCTCGCCCGAACCGAGATTCAACGCCACGACGCCCTTGCAGAATTTATCATCTCCGACGATGAGTTGCAAAACCATCCATTCCTCATAGAAACGCGTGCCGACGGCGATCGTCCGTTCATAGAGAGTATGCAGAAGATATTGTCCTGTCCGATCGGCTCCGTAACAGGTGCGGGGATACCCGGCACCGCCGAACGGTCGCTGGGCGATCTTCCCGTTTTCCAGTCTTGAGAAAGGGCAGCCCCAATGCTCCATTTCATAAATCACGCCCGGGGCGTCATTGGTCATGGCGATAACGGCATCCTGATCGGCAAGGAAATCGGACCCTTTTATGGTATCATAGGCATGTCTTTCCGGTGTATCATCGGCCGAATCGGGATGATTGGCCAGGGCCGCGTTAATCCCCCCTTGAGCTGCACCGGAGTGCGACCTTATCGGATGCAGTTTTTATACGACGGCCACGTCGGCTCCCATCGTTCCGGCCTCGACCGCCGCCCTCAAACCCGCCAGACCACCTCCGACTATTACGATATCATGAAACAACATTCAGCCTCCATTAATTATGCGAGCCGAGCCTCGGTATTATCAGAGCCGCGGCGAAAAAGGTAAACAGCGCAAACAGGCAAGCCCCGGCTACTATGAAACTTTTGTGCTTGCGGGTCAATCCGAACAGGTCGACAATACTTATGGCCAAACCGTTGAAC
>CAZHVC010000407.1:0-2113 GCA_964535765.1 uncultured Ignavibacteria bacterium
GTTTTCCACTCCTACGGGATATGCCATCGGGTTTTCGGCCGGATTTTTCGGCAGCGGTATCGAATCGACCAAAACGATCTCTTCGGCCGCCGGCAAGTCAAGATAGATTGATAAGGCGAGGCGGGCGGCGGCCACCGCCGACTTTTTGTCAATTACCGATCGGCGGGCGATACTGATAGACAACTCGCTTTCGAGCAAGTCAAACGAATCCGCCAAACCGTTGGCGAATCGATTGCGAACGTCGCCTGCCAGCAAATCGACCCGGGCCAGCGAAGCCTCGGCCGCAGTCAGCGCGGCTCTGGCTATCAAATATTGCAGCGACAGCACTCTGACCGCCCGGGCTGCTTTTTGTCTGGCGGCTGCGGCGTCAAAACCGCTTATTTCAAGCAGCTCCCGACGCAGCTTGAACTGATTGAGCAGTCGGCCGCCGGCATAGAGCGGAAAGGAGAATTTCAACTCCGCCAAGTAATTCCCGTTTTGCCCCAGCCGGATATCCTGCCAGGGTGTGGCTATCGTTTGCAGTGGGCTGCTGTAATAAGCGGTTGCATTCAAGCCGATAACCGGCCAAAACGCCGCCCTGGCCGCCAGATATTCGAAGTGCGCCGCCAAAGAATCCTGAACGGCCGACTTGAGCGAATAGGATCGCTCGACTCCCCGGGAAATTGCCTGTTCGATAGTGAGTTCCAGGGCCGAGGAGGCGGAAACAAGCCAGATGCCGATTAGCAGGATCAAACCGGCCGTTTTCAAGCCGTCATTTTGTTTTAAGACCATTGAGAAAAAGATCGGCCACCTGGTGCGGCCGGTCGTTATGGAATCTCTCAACATCTTCTATCTCCCAGATTTGATTGGCCACCGGGGAAGCGGCGATATAAAAGACATTCATCCCCACAAACGAAATGATCGCATGTTCGATACTAATCGGGCGGGTTCGACCACCGGTCACTTCGGCTTTGAAATAGTCTTTCAGTTTTTCGACTAACCTTTTCCGGCTGACCGTCTTCAGAAGAATTTCCCTGATACGATGGCCGCCGCCAGCCAGTTCGCGCAGGAATATCGGCAGGAATTCTCTGTCGGAAAACAACTGCGTATAAAATGCGGCGAGCTGGAACACGAATTCATCCATGGTCATATTTTGTTGCAAAAGATTATCCATGAAATCGGCTTTGGCGGCCAGATGGTCTTCGATGACAGTCTCATAGAGTTGCTTTTTGGCGCCGAAGTGATAATAGATCATTGCCTTATTTACTTTTGCCCGTTTGGCGATACGGTCGACTCGGGCTCCTTCGAAACCGTATCGGGCGAATTCGACGCGGGCTGCGGCAAGCAGTGATTGGCGGGTTTCCTTAGCGATCTTCATTATTAACTAAATTTTTAGTTTAACTATATAGACAGTTAATACAGGACAAGAAACTTGTCAAGCACTTTTTTTGAAAACAAATCGGGCCAAAACCTTACCCGCCGGTCAACCGTTTGTTAAACAAAAATTTGACTTGACCCCTATCAGCGCGGATGAGCATATGATTCGATATTTTCGATATGTCGAAAATAGTCGTCCAGGGGAATCCTGTTGTGCCACCAGCCCAGAATCATCGCCAAACCAGTGACCGCAACGAAAAGACCGACCACGGCCATAGCCACTATTTTGGGTTTGAGCCGATTCCTTTTTCCGGCAAAGCTATATTCGAGTGCGCCATCGACCGGACAGGCGTCGGTGCAACTGAGGCAGCTTGTGCACTCGTCGGAGACAACCGTCTTGCGCCTATCTACTTTAATCATCGACGGACAAGCATCGGCGCAAAGACCGCAATCGATACACAATGATTCATGGCGGCGGACTTTCGCCGCTCCGCCGAGCGAGAGTGCCCCGAGCAGTGCGCCATAGGGACAGAGATAGCGGCACCAGAAATTAGGTATAAAAATCGACAAAAGAATCAAACCGGCCAAGACGTAAAGAGTCAATCTGGAAATATGGGCGAAAAAATAGTACATCTTGATATCGGCGACCAGATTGTATGGACTATCGAGAAACGCTCTGAGCGATTGGCTGTCCATACGGAAAAAAATCGCATAGACGAAAAACGCCAGCAGAAGATATTTCAGCGATCTCAAAAGG
>CAZHVC010000408.1:0-2110 GCA_964535765.1 uncultured Ignavibacteria bacterium
CTACCCATGGCCGAGGAGATAATCCGGGCCATATCCGAATCCGCCAGCGCCGACAGCCGGAAAGCCTATTACCTGAGACTGATTATGTCCGAATTAGTCACCAACGCCTACCTTCACGGCTTCTATCCTCACAGCGACGATTTTATTGAGTTTCAAGCGGATTTCAACCGGCACTGGTTTTTATTCAACATAATAAACCGGGGCGCCTTTCCGGACGATATAAACATGGAGCGGCCCGACTTTCCTCAAACGGCCGAGGAAACCGGAAGAGGGTTAAGAATCGTGCGCAGACTTTGTTCTAAATTCGAGGTGAATACGTTGCCGGACAATAAACTTGAAATACGGGTTAAATTCGACCTTGAAAAAGAAAACGATGTTGAGACAATTAAAAAATAAACGGAGGGGTTATGGATATTCAAAAAAGATTTGAAGGGGATGTCGCAATCCTGAATCTGAACGGCAGACTCGACTTGTCAAGCGCCGCCCTGCTCAAAGAGGCTTCAAAAGAAACGCTCGGCCGTGAAACCGGAAAAATGCTGCTGAATATGGATAAGGTCGATTTCATAAACAGTTCAGGATTGGGAGCGCTCGTATCGATTCTCAAGGAAGTGCGCAACAATCACGGCACGCTGAAACTGACGAACCTGGCGCCCTATGTTCGCGAAATATTCGATATTACGCAGTTATCGAACATTTTCGAAATCTATCCCGATGAAAAGCGGGCGCTGGCCAGTTTCAAGTAAGGCATACTGCGATGAACTCGACGTCAACAACCGGACTTGCCGCCGACCGGACCGAGGCCGTATCGGAACTGGTAGCCGCCCTTAGAAGCACGGACAGGTTTGTTCGCGAGGATGCCGCCGAAGAACTGACCGCCGGAGGCAATGAAAAGCAGGCCGCCGAACTCTGCAGCCTCTTATACGACGAAGATATCTCGGTGCGGAATCTTGCCGCCGAAATCCTGGTAAAAATCGTCAAGTCGGCGATCAAGCCGTTGCTCGACGAATCCACCTCTCCAGACAAAGATGTCCGAAAATTCGTCGTCGATATCGTGGCCTTGATAGGCGATGCCGCTTTCGTGCCCAGATTGATCGAGCTGTTGAACGACACGAACGAAAACGTGGTCGGTTCGGCCGCCGAGGCTCTCGGGCGTATCGGCAGTCCCCAGGCCGTACAAGCTTTGATGGATTGCTGCCGTTCACATCCTTTGGCCGAGCTTCAGGCGATCGAGGCGCTGGGGAATATCGGTTCGACTGAGGCGATGCCGGCGTTGCGGGAGAAAACGAAATCGAATAATATCGTGATAGTGTATGCGGCGGTGGAAGCGCTCGGCAAAATCGGTTCGCCGGAGGCGGCGCAAATACTGTTCGAACTTCTGGAAAGCGATAACAAACAACTGCGCGGCACCGTCCTTAGCACGATTATCAAAATCGCCGGCAGCGGCGGCCGAAAAAATATCAGCGACATTTCCGGCGGCCGGATTATCGATATGTTGATCGATGCGGCTGCCAGCGACGATCCGGGAGTCAGAAGGGCCGTCATAAAGGAACTCGCTTTCTGGAATGGTCCCAAAATCGTGACCGCGCTTATCGAGGCTTTGAGCGATCCGGACCCCTCAATCGTCGATTTGGCTCTGGGCGCGCTCAGGATCACCGGCGATTCCGGACTCGCTGAAATCAAGAAAGGTATCCTGGAAAGTAATGCTCCGGTCAAGAAATATCTGTTAGAGGTGTCGGCTTTTCTGAAATCCTCGGAGCTTTTCGACGTTATCCTGCCTGAAGCCAAGTCGCCAGATCCCGAGGTGAGGATTGCTGCCTGCAAGGCGTTGTCTAAATATGCAAATTCCCAGGCGATCGAAGCTTTGATCGCTCTGGCGGACGATGAGGTCGGCCACGTTCGCGCCGAGGCGCTGAAATCGCTCGGATTCGCCGGCGACACATCGATAGTGGACCGGTTATTCAAACATCTCGATGATGAATATCCGGACGTGCGGGAGGCATGTCTCGGCGCCATGGTCTTGATCGATGGCAAAAAGACGGTCGATTATTTCAAGAAAGACCTCGAGAATAACGACAGCAGCCGGAGAATCCTTGCCGCCAGAGCACTGGGC
>CAZHVC010000409.1:0-2095 GCA_964535765.1 uncultured Ignavibacteria bacterium
TTCGCGCCATCGACGGCGCCCCCAGCGTCGGTATGGAACATAAGGAAAAGTATCAGCAAAGCGCCCGAGCAAATGACCATAGGTATGTTTTCAAGTTTGCTCATATTTGCAGATATGCCGACATTTTCATTATCGTCAACAAACTTATCCGGAACAGGGAGCTCCCCCGATTTCAAGCCAATGAATATCCCCCATCCACCACAATCACTTGGCCGGTTATCCATCTGGCCTTTTCGGTGCAAAGAAAGACGACGACTTCGGCGATATCATCGACATTGCCGACCCGTTTGAACGGAGTGCGGCGGATAACTTCCTCCACCATCTGCTCATAATTGGGAAACCCCTTGAGGGCGTCGGTGTCGATAAATCCTCCGGACACGGTATTGACATTTATATGTCGAGGAGCCAGCTCATAAGCGAAATAGCGGGTGAGTGTCTCTATGGCCGCCTTTGAAGCACCGATAGCCGCATATCCTCCTATGTATCTAACCGACCCAAGCGAAGAAAGGGCCACGATTTTCGCCCCGTCGGGCATTAGATCTCGGGCAAACTGCACAGACTTCAAAAAAGCCTCCGCATTCGTATCCATCGACAAATGCCAGGCCCGATCGTTGATATCCATAGCCGAGGTGAAAATGCCGAGGGCGGCATTCGAAATGAAAATATCGAGTTTGCCGTACTTGGCTTTTATCTCGTCGAAAATCTTGTGCATTTTATCATGGTTGCCGATATTGGCCCTGATTGCCAGCGGATTGGTTCCAAGTTGGCGCAACCTTTCAACGGTATCTTCGGCCGCATTCCGGCTTCGGAGATAGACCACCGCTACATCGGCTCCCATCTCCGCCAATTTGATTGCCACGGCCTTGCCGATTCCTTTGGTGCCGCCGGTAACCAAGGCCGTCTTGCCCGATAATTCTTTCATTGATGATTCCTTCCTTAATAATTTGTCGATTAATCTACTATCATGGACCATAAGTGTCAACAATAAACCTTGTCATTCTGGCGAGGATTTAACGTAACGATTCGGCCGACTCGATGAAATTTTCCGAGTACCATGGCTAATCAAGTAAACGACAACTGATTAAATCGGGCGGTATCCACCGGCTTATATAGTAATACCGGGCAAATGAGATGATTCGACGACCTGCGGAACCTGATTTTCTTGACTTTGCCTAATTATTGCTTGCTTTCCGGAAAAACATAGGTATATTATTATTGACCCTCCTTGTTTTTGGTTTGGAGTCCGGGCTTTTCATAAAGACGGACTCCTTAATTTTTAGGGCGCATAACACGCATATATTCAACAGATAAACGGGCGGGCGTAATATTATTTTTGAAGGTTTGGTTTTTCTTTCCGGTTGACGGCGAAACCGGCCGGATAAGCGGTTTACTCGACTGCTCTGAGGCGGAAAGGATTATAGTTCAGGTTATAGTCATAATGATCGCAATTCTCGGCTTTTTTCAAGCTGTTGACGATAATGTAGGTTATGGGCGTCATCAGCGCCTCCACCCCGCACTTGAAAAGGTAATTGGTAACGATTAGAGACAGCCATATTTCGGGGGTGAATCCGGGCACAAGGAAAAGAGTGGCCAAGGAGATGAAAGCCGCAGTGTCTATTGCTTGCCCGACAAGTGTGCTTGAAATCGTTCTGGTCCAGAGGAACCGTCCTTTGGTCAATATTTTCATGCGGGACAGGATTACGGAATTGGAGAATTCGCCGCAGAGGTAGGCAAGAAGACTTGCCGCCACAATCGCCCCGCTTTTCATTCCGCCGAGGACGAGGTCGAACTTTTCCTGCCCCACCAGTTCGGCCCAGCCTGTTTCGGCGGGCATTAAAGAGACAATCCAGAGAACCAGACTGGTCAGCCCGGAGCAAAAGAAGCCGATCCAGATAACCCTCCTGCCGCGGCCGTAGCCGTACACCTCGGTTAAAATATCGCCAAAGATATAGCTCAACGGGAAAAGCAAGGTGCCGGCATCGAATACAAGCCTTAAATTCCAGAGGGTTATGCCTGAATCGACGATTTTCGCGGAAGAGGCAATGTTGCTGACGAGCAGAACGGTCACGAACAGCGCGGTCAGGAAATCGTAATA
>CAZHVC010000410.1:0-2090 GCA_964535765.1 uncultured Ignavibacteria bacterium
GCCCGGTGGTCCCCGAGGTGTAGATTATCACCGCCAGGTTATCAGGGAACACCGGCGGCGGATCTATCGGCGGCGGGTCGGCGTCCTCGAAAAGCCAAGGAAAACCGTTCGTTCCTTTATCCATGGAAATGATGATCTCGAACGTTTCGATCGAATCGCGCAACGGATCGATATCGGGAATCAGTCTGCCCGATACCACCATCGCCTTGAGCCCCGAATGGCGGATTATGTAGCTCAGTTCCTGAGGTTTAAGCAGGGAATCCAGCGGCACATTGACGGCCTCGAGAAACAGCGAGGCGAAATAGGCAACCCCCCATTCCGGGCGATTCTCGCCCAGGATACCGACCTTATCACCGGCTTTGATTCCGGCTTTCTTCAGGGCGGCGGCGGCCTGCATGACCAGTCGGTGAAACTGGACATAATTTATCGCCTCGAAACTTTCCCCGTTGAAATACCTCATGGCTATGTTGTTGGGATAGCGAAGCTTGCTTCTGACGAGAAGCTGGGGGATCGTCAACTCATGCAACGGGGTTTCGCTCAGCATAATGAGGCGAATATATGACCGCCGAAAGGTAATTGCAAGCGATTAACGGAGAAGAAGCGGCAAAGTCGGAAACATCGAAACGGAAATCAATCCCGCAATTGAACACCGGCCCTCATTATCGCATCGTCGCCGTACTTGCCCCTGATCGCATCCAATACGCATTCGACGTTTCTGATACGTTCGATCCGGTCGCAAGGATGGGTTGACCGGGGGTTAGCAAACGATAGATCGAGTTGATCGTTCCGGTCAACGGATTCGATATTCGATACCGACACTCCGATCAATCTTAGCGGTGTTCCGGCGAACCCGCTATTTTCGAACAAACCGCAGGCTGCGGAATAAATCGTTTCGGCGCAATCGGTGGGAACATTCAAGGTGCAGGACCGTGTATGTCTGACAAAATTCGGCAATTTGATTTTCAGATTGACCGTTCTCCCGCGGCACTTGTCGGCTCTCAACCGGCGCGATACTTTGTCGGACAGATACAGCAATCTCCCCTTGATTTTCGCCAAATCGCTTTCGTCGCGATAAAATGTGTGCTCATGTCCCATCGATTTTTCGGTAGGCGCCAGATATCCCGGAGTAATTTCCGACTCTCCCTTGCCGTTGGCCATGGCAATCAGGCTCTCGGCGGCCGCACCGAACAACCTTTTCAATTTCGGCTTGGGATATTTCGCCAGATCCTCGATCGTGGCGATTCCCAGTTTTTTAAGCGACTCCTCCGTTTTCGGTCCCACTCCCCAGAGATTGCGAACCGGCTGCGGCCAGAGATATTCGATTTCCCGTCCTTTGTCGACAATCGTCAATCCATCCGGTTTGCTTGTGGCCGAGGCCATCTTGGCGATGAATTTGACCGTGGCGATCCCGATCGAAGCGGTCAAGCCAAATTTATCACGGATAGATCTCTTTATCAACCCGGCCAGTTCGACCGCTCCGCCGAATCTTTCCGCAACATCGGTGATATCCAGAAACGCCTCGTCGATCGAAACCGGTTCGACCAGCGGCGTGAATCCACTCAGCAACCGCAGGATTTCACACGACAGATAAGTATATTTGTATGGCGATAGATTGATGAACACTCCGTGGGGACACAATTTCACCGCTTTCGCCGCCGACATCGCCGAATGTATCCCGTAGGGCCGCGCTTCATAAGAACAGGTGGTCACCACGCCTCGACCTTCGGGCGTGCCGCCGACTATCACCGGTTTCCCCTTGAGAGCCGGCAGATGAACCTGCTCCACGGCCGCGAAATACGCATCCATGTCGATATGCATGATCAGCTTAGCCGACCCTTTTCCAGTCATGCTTTCATTCCACCCAGATTTTGTTGAGTATCCACGAAGTGTTGCGTTCGTCGTAGGCGAGTTGAAAATAATTCGAGGAGTCGTCGAGAACCGCAAAATAACGGATACGATACTGGCCGATATCGGCTTTCCAGGTACCGGTGATTCGTTGCACTTTGATCGGCCGACCGTTCCAGCGGAAACGGATCGGTTTCATGGCGCCGTTTTCGAAAACGACGATCACGTCAACCGGTTCATCGATA
>CAZHVC010000411.1:0-2090 GCA_964535765.1 uncultured Ignavibacteria bacterium
CGATATCACCCGCCATGCCGAAATCGACTGCTTAAGCGACCTGTCCGGTTTGATCGGCGATGATTTCGTGCTCGATGATATCGTCATTTACTCGACCCTCGAACCGTGCGCCATGTGTGCCGGAGCTATTATCCACTACGGAATGAAAAAAGTCGTTTTCGGCGAGCGCGATCTGCTCAAGGGCGCCGGCGGCTCCAAATTCGATTTCCTGAGGCAGGCGGGGATAGAAATCGTCAGCGGGGTCGCCCGAAAGGAATGCCGCCAGATGCTGCTTGATTTTTTCAATTTGAAAACCGGCAAAGCAACCCTGGCCTGGAAAGATATCGAACTGCCTGCCGATTGATCGCTTTCGCCGCGATGGTTGCAGCTGCGTCTGTTCGAGGCTTTGATTTTTCGTTTTCCTTGGAAAAAATCAGCCGCCTGTTCGCCCGACTCTACTACCAGCTCGATTTGGCGGCCGGTCGTTTCCCCGGCTGCGATTATACGTCTTCGCCGAACGGCCAGGGGGGGAGATTGATTCGGCGCGGCTTATCCTGCCTGATACCCAGCGCGTAATCGGCCTGCATCAGTTTCTGAATCTCTCTTGTGCCTTCGTATATCGATGCCCCTTTGGCGTTGCGGTAAAATCTTTCCACAGGATATTCGTCGGAGAACCCGTATGCGCCGTGGACCTGAACCGCATCCGCCGCCGCCTTTTCGGCCTCCTGACAGGCTATCCATTTGGCTAACGCCGTTTCTCTGGTGCAGCGGATCCCCCGGTTGCGCATCCAGCCGGCTTTCAACCAAAGCAAGCGGGAATACTCGTAGCCGGCAGCCATGCCGGCGATCATCTCTTTCACCAGTTGATGTTCCCCGATCGGCGCCTCGAACGTCCGCCGCGTTTGCGCATATGCCACACAGGCGTCAAGGCAGGCTCTTATCAGTCCAGTCGATCCCGCCGCCACCGTGTAACGCCCTTGCTCCAAACAAAACATGGCGATACCGAACCCTTCCCCTTCGTAGCCCAGCAGATTCTCCTCGGGCACTTCGACATCTTGCAAAGATATCCAACCGGTGTTGCCCGCCCTCACTCCCAGCTTGCCATGGATCGAGCCGGTGGTAACCCCGGGGAAATTCCGTTCCACTATAAAAGCGGACATCCCCCGATAATCTCTTTCTTTTTTCTTCTGCAGATTCGTCCAGGCGAACACCAGAAAATTGTCGGCCACATCCGCCAGACTGATCCACATCTTCTCGCCGTTTAATATATATTTGCCGCCTCGTTTGGTTGCCGTGGCTTGAATTCCCACCACGTCCGAACCGGCGTTCGGTTCGGTCAATCCGAAACTGCCGATTTTCTCACCCTTGACCTGAGGCACCAGATATTTTTCCTTCTGTTGGTCATTGCCCCACGACAGAAGCGTAAGCGAATTGAGTCCGACATGAACCGACAGGATCACTCTCGCCGAGGTGTCGGCGTATTCGAGCTCCTCGCAGGCAAGACCGAGACTGATATAGTCCAGGCCCGCGCCGCCGTATTTTTCGGGGAAACAAAGCCCCAGCAGATCCGCCTCCGCCATCTTTTTGAGAATCGACCGATCGAAATATGAATTACGGTCGTTTTCCCTGATCGTCGGCAGGACGTTTCTTGCCGCGAATTCGCGGCTCAATTTGGCTGTCGCCAAATGATCCTGATTGAATTCGAAATCCATCGTCTCCTCCGCCGAGCCAGCTTTCGGAACGCTCGATTTAGGGCGAAAATAGCATAATTCGGCCATCGATACAATGGTTATATGGTTTCTGTTTTCCCGATATCGTCGGCGAATTCTTTTATTGCTTCTTTGAAATGAACCGATGAGCAGATCTGCCGACGAGGCGGAAATCGCTTCGAATAAAAGATATGGAACTAAAAGATCGAGAATCGCCTAAACGCCCGCGCCGACCTTCATTTTCTGGCTGGCGTAGTCGATAAGCCGTTTCGAGTGGATCGCCAATTCGGGCTTAAATGAGGCTGTCATGGCCTGGTACTCCGGAAGCGACGAATGGACCACTTCATTAGGCTTCAGCTCCAGCCCCGAGCGTTCGTAATTCAAAATCAAACCCAATATTTC
>CAZHVC010000412.1:0-2082 GCA_964535765.1 uncultured Ignavibacteria bacterium
ATGTTGAACCGTGCCCAATTCGTGAACCTGTTTCGGCGCTATTCCCATCTCCTGACTGAAAATCTTGCGCAATTCATGAGTGACCAAACCGTTGTCGGCGCCTATCGGGCAGGTCTGGGCGCAGCGCCGGCAAAGTGTGCAGCGATACGAAAGCTCCACCAGCCTGGCGATCATCTCCCAGGTCGCCTCGATATAATCGCCGCTTAAACGAGAGAGAAACCGGCCGCCCTGCTTGACATAACGCTTGTAGAGCTGCCGCAATATCTGAGCTCGAAACGTCGGCCGGTAAATTTCTACCTGCCCGGACTGCTGAAATATCGGGCAGGCTTGAGAGCAGGTCTGACAGCGCGCGCAATATTCGACCGTCAAAAGCAACGGCTGCAAAAACGTCCAATTGTTTTCCTTGGAAAATAATTTCGTCAAACCCGACAGAAATTTTTCGACGAGCTGCCGCTTTTCATTTTCGTCTTTCGGTCTGGGCAATAACACGGCCGATACGCCGTCAAGGCCGCATTCATACTTGCTGATCTGGTCGGCGGTCAATTTCCTGATTTTCGGCTCTAATTCCAGTTTGTCGTAGGGGGGAGGCAGCGGGATGAACCCGGCCGGATCAAGCTCGACAAGTTGCTCAACCGGACTGTTTATGTCCTTTGGTGTGATATCCCTGTTGTCGCTCATTTTGCCTCTTCCTTCCTGGCCGGACCGCCAGTCTCGCTGGCCGCCTCCGCCCAGGTTTTGTTTTGTCCTATATGCGGCGCCGCCCAGGTCAATTTATACCCCAACGCCCTGGTGACTTCCGCCTCTATTTTGCTGCCTCTGATATTAGGTTCGTCCTCCCATCTCACATTGTGATAGGTGAAATATTTGCCGATGAAATGAGTCATATGGGTGAACGGAAGATAGACGAGAAACACGGCCACGAGAATCAGATGGAATTGAGTGATCGCCGGCAGGGGAGGGGCGGTTTTGAATAAAATCAGGCTGCAGGCGAAAGACCGCAGGTGAACCAGCGAAGAATCGGTGCCCAGCCAGGAAAAAAAGCCGGTGAGGAAAACCGCCAGCAAAAGAAGTAGATTGAAATAATCGGCCCTCACCGAAAATTTCCTCAACTCTCTGCGAAAGATGCGGCTCAAAAACAATCCGAACGCCCCGATGGCGCCCAGGACCCAGCCTGCCGCGCCGGTGAGAATCGTCAATCCGTAAACGAGTTTTCCCAATAGGCTGTCCGAGACTCCGGAAATTTCGATTCCCAGCGCTTGCAGGATCGCTCCGGCCGGCAGCAATATAATGGTTGCCGTCAATAGATATAGACCGAAATGAAAAGGAAATGAAAAATACCAGAGCTTGCGGTTGTTGCGAAACAACGATTGAATCGCCAGAATCTCTCGCCCCATCTCCGCCAGTTCACTTCCCAGCGCTATTTGACGGGGCTTGGTCCACCAGTTTATCTCCTCGAAATACGAGCCGCCGTAGTGCTCCTTTCCCTTTTCGTGAGGAATCGGATAAAGTTCCCATCTCACATGCAAAGGCATCCTGGCGATCCGAATCGCTTTGATAAGACATCCCACCACCGTGACAACCACCGCAAAGTAGAAGACCAATTGCAACCAGTTCATTCATTCACTCCCTTGCCCTGCCGGAAATTATTACTTTCCGCCCTAACTTATGGGTGAAAAGGCAGGTATTTTTGCCTTGAGAGGCAGCTCTTGCCCATCGTGACTGCCCCGAAAAGTCGCCGATTTTGCCGTATCCGGGAATTTGAACCCCGCCTGAGATTGAGAAATTTTTCTCTAAGTTCCCCATAAAAATCGGGTTCGAAATAAAATACTCCCCTTTTTTTTAATCGTCAAAATATATATGCATATTTTCTGCAATTCAAGGAATATTTCGCACGTTGTTTCAAGATTTTATGTGATTTCGTTCACATGATTTAATTTTTAGTGAATCCGGTTTGTCCGATTCCCGGATCCAGTTGGTCGTTTTATCGATATCGCAATTGCCGTCTATTCAATGGGTTGGAGCAAAAAACAAGCGCTCTGTAACCATTTTCCTTGGCTGCCTCCCGAAAGCATTGACCTTGAC
>CAZHVC010000413.1:0-2078 GCA_964535765.1 uncultured Ignavibacteria bacterium
TCGACGGTGCGCTGCTCTTCGGTCACGGCCTGTCCGGTCTTGAGGCGCGCGATGGTCTGGCCGCAATCAATGGTTCCAATCTTATTGCGGGGATCGCCTCCCTTGAGTTGCTCGACGCCGAACGTTTGTTCAAGCAGGCGGAAATCGCCGCCGCCATGACGCTCGAGGCCTTATTGGCCAATATGAAGCCCTATGACGAACGAATTCATAAATTGCGGGGATTCAAAGGCGCCATAACTTCGGCGGAAAATATCAGGCGGGTTATGGCTGGATCCGACCTGGTTACCGGAAAGCTTAAGGTGAAAGTGCAGGATGCCTATTCGATGAGATCCACGCCTCAGGTTATCGGCGCCGCCCGCGACCATCTTGCTTATGCCCGACGTCAGCTCGAAATTGAGCTTAACGGCGTGGCCGATAATCCGATATTCCTGCCGGAAACCGACACGGTGCTGACCGGCGCGAACTTTCAAGGGACTCCTATCAGCTTGCCGCTCGATATGGTGGGGGCCTCGGTGGCGATGGTGTGCGTATTATCCGAGCGGCGACTCAATCGACTGCTCAATCCGGCTCTCAGTGTCGGGTTGCCGCCGTTTCTGACGAAAGGAGCAGGAATGTTTTCCGGCTTCATGCTGTCGCAATACACGGCTGATTCGCTTATCGTCGAGCAGCGGATCCTTTCGGCCCCCGCCTGCATTCAATCGATCCCCGCCGCCGCCGATCAGGAGGATTTCGTTAGCATGGGGATGAATACGGCGCTGAAAACCCGGCAGATCATCGATAACGGGTATGGCATCGTCGGTATCGAATTGATGGCCGCCGCCCAGGCTCTCGATTTCCGGCAGTTCACCAAAGGCGCCGGCACGACTGCCGCTCAATTATCGGTGCGAAAACAGGTCAAGCATCTGGAGGAAGATCGGCCGCTCTACCCTGATCACAATGCGATGGCGGCGATGGTCAAAAGCAACGTCATCCTCAAAGATGTAGAAGACGAAATCGGCGAATTGAAAGATTCGTGGAGCTGACCGGCAATTTTAAGTTTGCGTGAATTGCGGAACATTTGTCGTCGGAGTCAGATTATTTTTAGTTGATGTTGGAAAGATATCTCGCAGAAATATGGGCGATATTGCAGGACCTTTCCGGGCCATTGCTTTTAGGTACTCTGATTGCCGGAATCATTCATGTCATTTTGCCGAGGCACCTGATAAAACATAATCTCGGCGGCAAGGATTTCCGAAGCGTCCTGAATGCGGTCTTAATCGGCGTTCCGATGCCGCTTTGCTCTTGCAGTGTCGTGCCGGCGGCTATCGGGCTGAAACAGGAAGGCGCAAGCAAGGGTGCGGCGACCGGTTTTCTTATAAGCACTCCGCAGACGGGCGTCGATTCAATTCTAGTATCGGCCACCTTTCTCGGCTGGCCGTTTGCCCTATTCAAGGTCGTCGCCGCGTTTATCACGGGTCTGATCGGGGGGGTACTGGTCAATAAGCTTGAAAGCGGATCAAACGACCAATCGGCGAAATCGCATCCCTCGGGAATGCAGGAACTTGATCGAACCCCGGGTGGATCGCGGGTCGTCGAGGCGCTCAGATATGGTCTTTTCGATCTGCTTGGTATGATCTATCGCTGGATTGCATTGGGGATAGCCGTCACGGCTGCTATTACCATTCTGCTTCCCCCCGATTCGCTGGTGGGTAAGAATTGGACCGGCGGGATCGGCGGGATGTTGCTGATGCTTCTTATCGCCTTACCGCTTTATGTCTGCACGACCGGATCAGTGCCGATCGCCGGTTCGTTGATTGCCGCGGGGATGCCGCTGGGAACGGCCCTTGTTTTTCTGATGGCCGGACCGGCGACGAATATCGCCACTATGGGGGCGGTAACCAGAGCTTTCGGCGCCCGAGTTCTGGTGATCTATCTCGTAACTATCGCCGTTTTCAGCGTCGTTTTCGGGCTGTTTTTTGATTTCGTTATTGCGGCGGCTCCGACGATAATGCCCCATGAGCACGGCGGAGGCGCGGGATATTTTAACCATTTGTTTAGTATAACGGTAATAGGGTTGTTTGCTTTTCTGTTCGCTTATT
>CAZHVC010000414.1:0-2073 GCA_964535765.1 uncultured Ignavibacteria bacterium
CGCCCACCCACACAGGAAACTTTACGCTCGATTGTTCCATATTTATTTTTACAAAATCATACCGCTGCTGTCGCGGTTGTTCACCCGGAAAAAATACGCCTATAAATATTTGCCGGCCTCGCTGCGGGTTTTTTATCCTCAACCGGAGGTGTTGCGGCGTCTGAGCCAAGGTGGTTTGGAGGGCGACTACGAAGATCTGCTCGGCGGGATAGCGGCGATTTACAGGCTTGGCAAACGATGACGTTCCGGGGAATTGTTGCACTGCGGCGATTTGCCTGGCGGGCTGTTCTGGCGGCGCTGCTGGGGTTTTCCTGTTCGCAAAAAAAAGAGTCACCCCCGCCGCTGCAATCGGAAATAGTCGTCGAGCGGATAATCGACGGCGATACTTTCATGATGTCCGATGGTGCCAAAATCCGCCTTTCGGGAATCGATACTCCCGAACAGGGGGAAAGCCTTTATGCCGCCGCCGCCGAGTTTTTGGGTCGGCTTATCTTGAATAAACAGGTTACGGTCAGGCCAACGGCCGGTCAGGATCGTTACGGCCGCCAGCTGGCGGAGGTTTTTCTCGATACCATCGATGTGGGCGCCAGGATATTGCGCGCCGGCTTGGGATATTTGTATTTATTCGACGATAACGCTTATTTGCGCGATCGTTATCTCAAACTTCAGATTCTGGCTCTGGAGGAGCGCCTCGGGATCTGGTCGTTGCCGCCGCCGCCAGCGGAAACTCAATATTGTCAAATCAAAGGTTCATTCAGATTTCATCGACCCCTTTGCACTTCCATAAAAAACATCCAGCGGGGCAAAATAAAGACGTTTAACAATCGCGGCGAGGCCCTGCGCCGGGGTCTTTCGCCCTGCCGCAACTGCAAACCCTGAAAACCATTTAAGAGCCGCCCTGAAACTGCCGATATATGCCATACAGGTGTAAATATGCCATCGGTTTTGGTGATTGAGGATAAAGACAGCATGCAGCGGATGCTGGCGGCCACGCTCGAATCCGAGGGGTATGAGGTCGAGACGGTCAGCGACGGCAAAGCGGGGCTGGAAAAGTTCAGGGAGAAACGGTTCGACGTCATTTTGACGGACTTGAAGCTCCCCTCTCTCGACGGGATCGAAGTTTTATCTCAGGTCAAAGAGCAGGATCCGGAGGCTCAGGTCATAGTCATGACGGCTTTCGGCACGATCGAGACGGCCGTGGAGGCCATGCGGCTGGGGGCGTTCGACTTTTTGACCAAGCCGTTCGATACCGATCATCTTTCGGTGATTATCAAGAGAGCCATGGAAAACCGCCGGCTGGTCGCCGAAAACAGCTTGCTCAGGGAAGAACTCAATCACGGGTTCGGGGAGATTATCGGGGTTTCGGAGAAGATAAAGGAAGTTTCCGCACTTGCCCGCAAGGTGGCGGAATCGGATACGACGGTCCTTTTTCTCGGGGAGTCGGGGACCGGCAAGGAACTTTTCGCCCGGGCCATTCATCAATTGTCCAATCGCAGTAAGGGTCCCTATGTGACGATTAACTGCGCCGCTATCCCCCACGAGCTGCTCGAGAACGAATTGTTCGGATCCGAGAAGGGGGCTTATACGGGGTCGGTGGCCCGCAAGATGGGAAAATTCGAAATCGCCAACGGGGGTTCGATTTTTCTCGACGAGGTGGGCGATCTCGATATTGCGCTTCAAGCCAAGCTGCTTCGGGTGTTGCAGGAAAAGAACTTCGAACGACTCGGGGGAACGAAGATTATTTCGGTCGATGTTCGGGTTATCGCCGCCTCGAACGTCGATCTTAAAGAGGCGATAGCCGCCAAAAAATTCAGGGAGGACCTGTACTACCGGCTTTCGGTGTTTCCTATAACAATCCCGCCTTTGCGTGAACGCCCCGAGGACATTCCTCATCTGGCGGCCTATTTTATCGAAAAGTATTGCCGGGAAATGAACAAGAAGACCAAGAAGCTTTCGAAAGATTCGCTGGCGTTGCTTGAAAAATACAATTGGCCGGGAAACGTACGGGAGCTCAAGAATACTATCGAAAGAGCGATAATATTGTGCAGCGGCAATATTATAACTCCCGAGCAT
>CAZHVC010000415.1:0-2072 GCA_964535765.1 uncultured Ignavibacteria bacterium
CTCCCAGCAAAAACATGTATTTCAAATTGAGGTTGAACCACTGGGCAGAGGAACGGGCGGGAGCGGAATCGCCGGAAAATGACCGCACGACCCCGTCGGTGGCGGCCACCCGATAGACATATTTTTTATGGTCGTCGGTGTTCGAATCGATATAATAGGCTTGTCCCCGGCCCACCATGCCGATCGAAGAAAAAACGGTGTCGCCGGCCAGGGCTCTGAATATTTCATAGCCGATCACATTTTCCTTGCCGGCGCCGTCATCGCGGGAAAGCGACCAGGAAACGAGAATCCTGCCACCGGCATCGCTTGGATTGTCCCGGGCGGTGATTTTTTCGGGTGGCCCCGGCGCCGGATAGCGGGGCATCAGGCCGTCTGCCGGAGGAAAACTACCGCCGACCTTGTCGAAAGGAACGGGGAGAGCGAGCGCCGACGAAACAGACATCGCCAATGCCAGAAACAAAATCAGCGTTCGATTCACGGTCAAAACGGTTCTCCGGTTCCTTTTCGAAATCAGGTCCGCTCTTCGGCCCGACCGGCGAATAATATAGGATTCCAATCCCCCGCTCACAAGTCATTTGAATCGGGGGTTGCGGCGATTATGGACCGTTCCTCAAAGTCAGCAGACCGCCATCAGCTTTTAGCCTCGGCAACGACTCCCTGGGCTTTCAGCATCTCGGCGGCTAAGCCGACACCGCTGAGCAGGCTGGCGACCTCGATCGGGAAAAACACTTTGTTGGCTTTGCCGTCGGCGATCGCTTTCAGGGCTTCGAGGTAGCGCAAAGTGATCAGCTTATTGTCCGGCTGCCCTTTGTGAATCGCCTGAAATATGTTTATTATGGCCTCGGCCTCACCCTGGGCAACCGTCAGTTTCTGGAATTTTTCCGCCTCGGCCACTTTCATAATCGCCTGCGCTTGTCCCTCGGCCTCGAGAATCGCCGCCTGTTTGGCGCCCTCGGCTTTGGTTATCTCGGCCTGTTTTATCCCCTCGGCTTCAAGGATGGCAGCCCGTTTATCGCGTTCGGCTTTCATCTGGCGGCTCATGGCGTCAGTTATGTCACGCGGCGGATCGATTTTCTGGATTTCCACGCGATTCACCTTGACGCCCCATTTATTGGTCGCCTCGTCGAGCACGGCCCGCAGTTTTTCGTTGATAACGTCACGGGAAGTCAGCGATTGGTCGAGTTCCATTTCACCGAGGGTGTTGCGCAGATTGGTCTGAGCCAGTTTGACGGCCGCATAAACGAAATCCATAATCTCATAATGAGCTCGAAACGGGTCGGTGACTTGGCAATAAATTATGGCGTCCACTTCCACCATGACGTTGTCTTTGGTGATTATCGATTGCGCGGGGACATCGATCACTTTTTCGCGCATATCGACTTTTTCCATCTGCTCGACGATCGGCAAGATTATGTTCAGGCCGGGCTGACAGGTTCTGTTGTAGCGTCCCAGTCTTTCGATCAAGCCGCGCTGGTAGGGCCTGATTATACGCAAAGACATGCCGGCGAAAATAAGGGCGAAAAATACGATCGCCAGAATAAACAGGGTTTGCATCAAGCTTCTCCTTCCGTTTTTTCCACAATCAACATCGCGCCGCGAAGTCCGGTTATTTTTACGGAAACGCCGGCGGGAATTCTGCTTTCGGCCACCGCCCTCCAGGAATCGTTTTCGTAGCGAACCTGGCCCTTGCCGGTCACCGCATCGATTTCCTCGATGACCAGCGCCTTCTTGCCGATCAACGAATCGGCTCCCGGTTGAACCACCTTATCATCGCCCATCTTTCTGCCGATCAGCCGCGCCAGAGGTATGAGCGCCAGCGACACCACCACGAAGAGCAAAGTTTGAATCATCAGCGACGCCGGCGAAAAATAGGAAACCGCTCCCGCGACCAGCGCACCTACGGCGAAACAGGCGATAAAAAAGCCGGCGGTGAAAATTTCTATGACGATAAATACCGCCGCCAAAATCAGCCAGACATAAATGGGCATGACCACCTCCTTGCGTATCGTTCAAGTATCGCTTTCGGGAACGGGCCGCTTCCGGCAGACAAGATCATCTCAACAGCCCCAACC
>CAZHVC010000416.1:0-2071 GCA_964535765.1 uncultured Ignavibacteria bacterium
GCACCACATTGCCGAACATCTGGATGAACCGCCGATAGCTGTCATAGGCGAACCGCTCGTTGTCCGTTTTTTTGATCAAGCCTAGGAGAGTCTGATCGGTAAGACCGAGATTCAACACCGTATCCATCATCCCCGGCATCGAAAACTTGGCTCCGGATCGAACCGATACCAGAAGGGGATTGTTTATATCCCCGAACTTCATGCCGGTGTGTTTCTCGATATGTTCGATCCCCTTTTGAATCTGAGGAATCACCTCTTTGGGAATTTTCATGTTGTTTTTATAGTATAACTTACAGACCTCGGTGGTTATGGTGAAACCGGGAGGGACGGGGATACCGATATTGGTCATTTCGGCCAGGCCGGCTCCTTTTCCGCCAAGTAGATCCTTCATCTTGCCGTTGCCGTCGGCCCTCTTGCCGCCGAACAGATAGACGTACTTACCGGCAGGCACGCGGACCGATTCGGTTCCGGTCGTTTTGGCGGTTGATTTCTGTATTTTATTGCTCGCTAAATACTTGACCACTGCCTTCTTGGCCGTTTTTTTGGTTTTGGCCTTTTCTTTTTGGGATTTCGTTTTCCCTTTCGCCATAGAATTCTCCTTGTATATTAAACGCTATCTTGCGCTTCGAACGAGCTATTATATAAAGCTTATCGGCGTTTGGCAAGCGGATTAAATCACCGCAATGTTTAGCAAACCTAACAGACGGGAGGTGCGGCCGTCTAATTTTGCTGGATTGAAATCGGCCGTCTTATGTCGATACCCGGCGTCGGCACGGTCATGAGTCGTGTTGGCTTAACAACTCCAGAATCTCGCCGGAGACGGCCTCGCGGTTGCCATGATCGATCCGCCTGAGCTTGATACCCGGCAGCTTCTTCAAGCGGTCACAGAACGGATCAGGTTTCAGCATTATCGAGGCCAACACGTCGCTTTCGCCTGATAGCGCCTTCTCGGCCAATTGGCGGAAAGCAGTGGAAAACAACTCCATCCGACCGATTTCATCGATGACAATCAAAATCCCTTTTCTTAATCCTTCAGTCAATTCAGGAACGGCCAATCTTTCGAACTCCTCGATATTCACGCCGTATTTCCCAACCCGCTGAGCGGTTTTGATTTCGACATGGGCCAAAATCCCGGATCGCCGCGGCTCGGATAATGTGTTGATTGCGAATCCCAGACGTCCTCTCGAGTCCCTGATTTCACTCGTGTAAAAACCGCAGCATGGCCGGTTCAATTTTGCGATAGTCCGTTTGATTGTGGTCGTCTTACCGCATCCCGGCTGACCCGTCAAAAGAATTTTGGTCATCGGTCATCACCGGCGGAGTTCGGTTTAATGACGGACATCGCTTACTTCCCACCTTGGGGGAATTCGTCCTCGAGATCCTCCAGAAATTCGATCGCCCTTCTGATATGGGGAATGACGATCGATCCGCCCACTACCAAAGCCACGCTGAAAATTTCGATAAGTTCGTTTTTCGGGACACCCAGCTCTCTGCATTTGGCGATATGGTATCTGATACAATCGTCGCAGCGCATCACCATTGAACAGGCAAGCCCTAGCATCTCCTTGGTCTTGGTCGGAAGCGCTCCTTCGTGATAGGTGAGAGTATCGAGGGCGAAAAATCTCTTTATGACGTTGTTTTCGGTTTCCAATATTTTGCGGTTCATTTGGTCCCGGTAGGCTGCATACTCACGATAAATCTTTCCCATGATAATTCTCCTTCGTGGCGATCGGGTGATAAGCGACGGTTTTCCCGGATTCTTGCTCCGAAATTTATCGGGGCGTTTCGGTTCAAATGGAGGCGTTTTCGGGATTTGCCGATTCCGAACCGCCGGTTTTTTGCTCATTTTCGGCCGCCCAAAATTATATTTCATGATTTAAGGTATTTCAATCGAAATGAGATTTGGGCGCTGGCTGTAGTCGGTCATATTGCGGAAAAATAGATTGTCAGACACTGGTTACGGCATTATAATAGCGGGGACTGGAGAGGTGGCCGAGTGGCCGAAGGCAGCTGCCTGCTAAGCAGTTGGTCCTCACAAGGGGCCCCCGGGTTCGAATCCCGGCCTCTCCGG
>CAZHVC010000417.1:0-2055 GCA_964535765.1 uncultured Ignavibacteria bacterium
GCAATGCCTACCATTGCGTAGATAAGATCAATTTCGAGCAGATGCATTACCGCAAAGATATCGGCTGGCGAGCCAATAATCAGTACCGGGGGATGTTGTGAGCGGCGAAATTCGAGTACTCGTGGTTTTAGGAAGCAAATCGGATGAGAAGACCATGATCGAGTGCCTGAATCTTCTCGATAATTTGGGTGTCGCCTATAAGTATGAGATCTGTTCGGCTCATCGTAATCCTTTGCGGACGATGGAGTTGGCCAGAGGAGCGGCCGATTCCGGAATCAAAGTCATCATCGCCGCAGCCGGGATGTCGGCGGCGCTGCCGGGTGTTATCGCGGCCAATACCACCCTGCCTGTTATCGGTGTTCCCATGGCGGGTTCGGCGCTCGGCGGCGTTGATGCCTTATTATCAATCGCTCAAATGCCGGCCGGTGTGCCGGTGGCCACTGTGGCTATCGGCTCGCATGGGGCAAGAAACGCCGCCCTGCTGGCAGTCCGAATACTTGCTTTGGATGATCCTTCACTACATAATAAGATAAACGAATATATGAAAGACCTTGCCAGGGGGTGATGGGTTATGTTCGCGATCTTGGTGATTCTTCTGCTTCTTTTCGGGATACCGGTCTTGCTTTTGATATATGTTTACAACAAGCTGGTAGGTTTGCGCAACAGAGTGGAGGAAACATTCAGCCAGATAGATGTTTTATTGACCCGGCGGGCGGATTTGATTCCCAACCTGGTGGCCACCGTAAAAGGATACGCCGGCCACGAGAAATCGGTGCTTGAAAATGTTACGCAATCGAGGGGAGCTTTGCTGAACGCCTCCGCCCCGGCTGAAAAATTCGGCGCCAACGAGGGGCTGTCGGGTGCCCTGAAATCGCTTTTCGCAGTGGTGGAAAATTACCCTAATCTAAAAGCTGATCAAAATTTTCGAGAGCTGCAGGCGCAATTGGCGGGCATCGAGGAGGATATTGCCCGCGCGCGATCGATTTACAATCAATCGGTGCGCGACTATAATACCCAGCAACAAACGTTTCCGGCCAACCTGTTCGCCTCGACATTCGGGCATAACCCACGCCAGTATTACGAGGTCGTTCAAGAGAAAAAAGAGCCGCCGAAAGTATCTTTTTGATGATTTTTTATCGAGCGTGATATAGTTCAAAAACATTCGAATTAATCAGGATATGAACAAATTAAATTTGATAGTCTTCGAAGATGATCAAGCTGCCGGGTTTTATCCAATATCGGAGACGCACCCGGTTTTCGATCTGCTGATCGGCTGTCATACCCTGATCGATAGACTACGGCTGTATTTCCGCCCGGCTACGATTTCGGTAATCTGCCGGCGGGATTTGGCCGATCTCGCCCGCCTGCAACACGGCGATCTAACGGTTAATGCGATCAAGCCGAACCGCCACGACACCATAGTCATAAATTCCAGTCTTAAGCCGGATGCAGCGGTCTTTCAGGAATTGGCGTCAGCCAAACAGGACAAATTGTTTTTCGATGACGGCGTACTGCTGGGAGGTAAACTGTCGGCTGGTTCATTGGCGCGACTTGACGATTGGCTGTTGTCTTTGCCTGAAAATCCCTCGCTGATAGAATTTGAATTCCGCCAGAAAAGCTGGGGTCGCTACGCGAATTTATGGGAAATGATCAGCGATAACGGCCGGGTGTTCGAATTCGATTTCAGTTTGCTGAGGAATCAAAAAGCCCGGCTGGCGGCGTTTGCGGTAAAGGGGAAATCCCTGGTTCACAAAAAGGCGCGGCTCGCCAAAGGGGCCTTTCTCGATACCGAGGCCGGCCCGATTTTAATCGATGAAGGCGCCTATATCGAACCGCGCAGCCTGATTCAGGGACCGGCTTATATCGGCAGAAATACGCGGGTGATGGCCGGCATGGTGAGGGAGGGTTGCAGCATCGGCCCGGTCTGCAAGGTCGGCGGCGAAATCGAGGAGTCGATTGTCCTCGGCTATTCCAATAAATGCCATGAGGGGTTTATCGGACATTCCTATATCGGAGAATGGGTGAATCTGGGCGCCCTCACTACCAATTCAGATC
>CAZHVC010000418.1:0-2052 GCA_964535765.1 uncultured Ignavibacteria bacterium
GGCTCAGGCCGTTATCGAATTCCTCCAATTCATAAGACTGTTTCTCGAGTTCGGCTTTGAGATTTTCGGCCGAGGGAATTACCTTGGTCAATCGCCCCAATTCGCGAATCGCCTGAGCGATTCTTTCCGCCGCCGATCCCGCGTCGTCGAAAAGAAGCTGCCGACAGGACGTGATTATCGACTTGGCCGTTTCGGCATGAAAAAGCCGCTGTTTTTCCTGTTCGAGGCTTGCGTCTTCGTTTTCAGTCAGACCGGCGGAATCTATTTCATCGATCTGGAAGCTCAACAGCTCTCTTTCCGCCTCAACAGCCGCCTGCCTCATTTTCAGGTTATCGAGATCGGTTTTAAGGCGACGAAATTCGAGATACAGACCTTTCAAACTGTCAACCTCTTTTTGCAAGCCCGCGAAATCATCGAGAATCGTTCTATGGGTAGTGATATCGAGCAGCCCTTTTTGTTGATGCTGACCGGTGATATTGACCAGAGCCGAGCCGATTGTTTTCAACTGGCCGAGAGTTACCAGTCGGTCGTTTATATAGGCCTTGTTCTTGCCGTCCCTTGCCATTTCGCGCCGCAGAATTATCCTATCCTCGCCGGCGAATTCGGGATAGGCCTCCCTGACAAAATCGCAAACTTCGAATTCGGCCTCGACGACCGCTTTCGAATCACCGGATCGGATCAGGTTTTCGCCGCCCTTGCCGCCGGCGACCAGGCTTAAGGCGCCGACGATTATGGTTTTTCCGGCGCCGGTGGCCCCCGTGAAAATATTCAAACCCTTCCGAAAATTCACGGTCAGGTCATCGATCAAGGCATAGGCTCTGATATGGAGCGATTCAAGCATTTTCGTTTGTCAGCGGCCGGGCGCCGAGGTGCAATTTGGTGCGGAGGATGTTGAAAAAGTCGTACTCGTGAAGCCGGATCAGCATGACTCTGTGGGGAGCGCGGCGAATCAATACGTCAGCCGCCGGCGGCATGGTCAGGCTCACTTGTCCGTCGATCGTCAGACGGCCGTCGATATCGGGCGCGGCAAGCCGAACCACAATCTGCGCATCGTTGCTGAACAAAATCGGCCTTATCGTCAACGAGTGCGGACATATCGGACAGGCTATGATCGCATCGAGCTGGGGATGCAATACCGGACCTCCGGCAGCGAGATTATAAGCGGTCGAACCGGTCGGAGTGGATATGATCAAGCCATCGGCATTGTACGAACAGACGAATTTGTCATTCAAAAAGAGATCAAGTTTGACCAGGCGCGTGTCGGCGCCGTTGTCGACGACGATATCGTTGAGGGCAAACGGGTAGCTATCGCACAACCCTTCGCATTCAATTTTCAAAGCCATTCTTTCGTCGATAATGAAGCGGCCCGCTTTGATCGCCTCAAGACTGCCGATTATTTCCGAGGTGGTGGCTTCGGTGAGAAAACCGAGACTGCCGACATTGATACCGAAAATTGGTATGGAATATTGACCGACAGCCCGCGCCGCAGCCAGCATCGTCCCATCGCCCCCGAGGGACAACAGACAGTCGATTTTTTCGTGCATTTTATCCCGCGGCATCTGATGGTCCGGATCACCGATTAATCCGGCGATTTCCTCACAGAGCACATATTCCAGACCGTTCTCGGCTATCCATTGTAGGACAAGCTGCACGGCCGGCACTACACCGGCTCTTTTATGATGTCCCAATATCCCGAATCTTTTCAATTTCCAACCCGTCAAAGAGAGTCTTCGAAACGATTTGCCGTCGTATTTGAATTGCCTGTTTTTTATTCCATCATGACGATTATCGGCATGCGGTGCAGCCCTGCATCTTGAGCCTTTTCGGTGGAAACGAACGGCCGCTCTTGCCAATCGATAAGGTTTTCAAAACCGTCGGTGCTACCGAGCGATTTTACCCTCAAGTCTGCAAGACCAGGCCTCGTTTCTCGTATCGGAAAAGGCCGGTCGAATCAGGACCGTTCATTTTTCCTCGAAATCGTCGAAAAGTCTCAGCTCGAATTCCCCCGACTCGTTTTTCACGAGCTGCTTTACACTGGCCTCAGCCTAGCCG
>CAZHVC010000419.1:0-2049 GCA_964535765.1 uncultured Ignavibacteria bacterium
CCTCGGCACTGTCTGGTTGGGGAATTACGCCGTTGCAATAGGAATCGATCATTTTGAGGATCCGCGATAACAGATTGCCGAGATCGTTGGCCAGATCGGAATTATAGCGATTTACGAAACTTTCCTCCGAAAATACAGCGTCTTGGCCCAGGGTCATTTCGCGCAGCAAAAGGAAACGGAATGCGTCCGGCCCGAATTTGTCGGCTAAGTCAAGCGGCCTGACCACGTTCCCCAGCGATTTGGACATCTTGGCGCCCTCCTGAAGCCACCAGCCGGTGGCCAAAATCGTCTTGGGCATCGGCAAACCGATCGCCTTTAGCATGCAGGGCCAATATACCGAATGAGTGGTCAGTATATCTTTACCAATCAGATGAACGGCCGGCCACCAATCGCGCTCAAAACGCCCGGTATCGGGATCGAATCCCAAAGCGGAAATATAATTGATCAGAGCATCGAACCAGACATAGCAGACGTAGTCCTTATCGAACGGGAGTTCTATTCCCCAAGACAGTCGGCTTTTCGGTCTTGAAATACATAAATCGCCGAGTGGGTTTTTCAAAAAACCGAGCACTTCGTTGCGCCTGTTTTCCGGCAGGATGAAACCGGGATGCTCCCGTATATAATCTATCAGCCATTGCTGATAATGGCTCATTCTGAAAAAATAGTTCTTTTCCGATAATTTCTGCACCGGTCGGCCGCAATCGGGACAATTGCCGTTGACCAGATCTTTCTCCGTCCAGTAACGTTCTTCATACTTGCAATACCAGCCCTCGTAGGCGTCCATATATATCTGACTCTGGCCCGCTTCGTTTTTCGATTCGTAAAGACGCTGCAATATCCGGGATACGACCCGTTTATGCCGGGGTTCGGTGGTGCGGATGAAATCGTCGTTGGCAACGCCGAGCTTCCGCCAGGCCGCCTGGAAACGTTCGACGATCATGTCGCAATATTCCTTGGGCTGGTAGCCCCGGGCGGCCGCCGAATCTTGCAGTTTCTGGCCGTGCTCGTCGGTGCCGGTCAAAAAATACGCCTGCCGCCCGAGAAGCCGGTGGTATCGCGCTATGGTATCGGCCAGAACGGTGGGGTAGGCATGACCGATATGGGGTTCGTCATTGACATAGTAAATCGGGGTCGTCAGATATATTTTGTCCATCAATCCTCCGCTTGCACCGGCTTACGATATTATCGCCATGGCCGCATCTTTTCTGTGCCATGAATTTCCCTATCAGATCTTCGGCGGCCGCAGAGCTATGCCGTGATATGTCTAATCGGCGATTTGTTTCAATTCCTGATCGTCGTTTTCGGCGCCGGATTCCGCTTTCGGTTTTCCGAGCAGTCGGAAATTGCCCCGTTTCACCGCCCGTTTGAACTCATCGAGGCTGATTATTTTGTGCCCTTCATCTTCAAGCCGAAGCGAAATCTTTTCGTGAAAAATATCGCATTTCTCGACCACGCATTTCAGGCCGTGGAAAATCCCCTGACCGCCGACCGGCGGATAATCGGGAGTAACCTGCTCGTAAAATTCTTGTTCATAGCGCAGGCAACACAAAAGACGCCCGCAATTGCCCGATATTTTCTGCGGATTCAAGGCCAGATTCTGGGTGCGGGCCATTTGCGTCGAAATGGTTTTGAAGTCGGTCAGGAAGCTTGAGCAGCATTGCTCTTTGCCGCAGATTCCGTATCCTCCCAAACGCTTCGCTTCGTCCCTCACGCCGATCTGTCGCAACTCGATTCGGGTGCGGTAGGTGGCGGCAAGGTCTTTGACCAACTCTCTGAAGTCGACTCTTTTTTCGGCGGTGAAATAAAATGTGATTTTATTGCAATCGTATTGATATTCGACATCGACGAGTTTCATCTTGAGGCCATGTTTCTGGATGAATTTAAGGCACTCGGAATGCGACTCCTTTTCCTTCTGGCGGTTGAACTTCAACCGCTCGATATCGTTGGCGAAGGCCAGGCGGATTATTTTCGGATATTCGGCGCCGGGGGTGATCTCGGCGGGCAGCGCCTTTCTCTGGCTCGAGAAATAGCAGATGCAGGCGCTCTCTC
>CAZHVC010000420.1:0-2046 GCA_964535765.1 uncultured Ignavibacteria bacterium
AAGGCCGGCCGCGATATAGTAGCCGATCCTGGTCTGGTTGTCCGGAATTATGGCGGCAATCGTCATTCTATCAGAAGGCAAATATGAAGACTCGAATGAAGAAGCCAATCGGTGAACACCCGCTCCGGCCCCGATAAATGGCTTGATTATCGACTGCGAAAATTTCTTCTTGATTCCCGCCCCATATGAAAAATCCGAAAGTCGGAAATCAACCCCCGGAGCCAAAGCGGTTTTGTTCCAGGCATAATCGATACTGCCCACGATTTCGATCACCTGCGGGATCCCGATATCGAGGTGAACACCGATAGTCGTCATCCGGTCATCGAACGTGGTTTTGTCCCAGCCGAACAAAACGGCCGCCCGGCCCAGGCTGTCGGCCAAAGGACCGTAATCGAAATTACTCAGCCGACCGGCATGAATACCGATTCCCAAACCGGTAAGACCGAATGCGCCTTCAGCCGACAATATGGCTAAGACCACAAAACAGCGGATCATTCTACCCTCCCAGGCTCATGAACGCCAGCATCTGCCCCGTTTTCACTCCCTCCTGCCTGAACGAATGATAAATCGCCGGTTCGCAGGCGGTGCAATGCTCGTAACGATAAATATATTTTATTCCGCTTTCGGCCAAGGCGTCAACAGCAAAACGACCGAGATCCATAAAAAGTTTTCCGAATCGCCTTTCCGAATAGCCGGAATTAAAGAGGATGGCCACCTCCGGTCCAACACTGAAACAGCATGGCCCTATCGCCGGGCCGATAACGGCTTTTGCGGAAACTTTATCGAAATCCCTTACTTCGGCAAAGAAGCGATTTATTATTCCAGCCAGCAATCCCCTCCAGCCGGCATGCAGTAAAGCGACAACCTTACTGTCGTAAAGAAAAATCGGGAGACAATCGGCGGTTCTTACAGATATTACAAAACCCCGCTTATCGGTAAAAACCCCATCGGCAGGCCGGTTCGATACCAACTCGGCATTGACAATGATACTGGTATGTTTTTGGTTTAATCGGATGAAACGGAACGAGCCGTCATCTCCGCCGGTCCTGCATCGCCTGACGATGAAATCCAATAATTCCTTTTCCGAACAATTCTGGTTCTTGAGCGTCATTCCCGAAGGGACACCGAAAATTTCGCTGAAATCAAGCCAGGATATACCCTCGATCGTTTTTGGCTTAATGTTATTCATCGGCAACCAAACCCTTGGCCCGCTCAACCGCCACCACACCCTCGATCAAGGAAATCTTTTTTATCGCTTTGTCCAGCTGCGATAGATTCGAGACTTCGAGCACGAAATGACCTACTGCCGCCGATCCCGGCAGTCTGCCGTTTCCCTTAATTTCGGCGCCGCGAACATTGACATCGACGCTGGCGGCGGCATCGGTGATATCTTTCAGCAGATTCTTGCGTTCCTGCACCACCAGTTCGATGTTTATCAGGAACGATTCACCCGGTTCAACATCCCAAGTTAATTCGATTTGGCGATCCCGTTCCTCGGAATGGGCGATAGTGGCGCAATCCTGCCGATGAACGGTGATTCCTCTTCCGCGGGTTATAAAGCCGATGATTTTTTCCCCCGGCAGCGGTTGGCAGCAGGCACCGAATCGAAACATGAGGTTATCGGCGCCCTTTACCTTTACACCGAGAGGATGAAGTTGGGTGGGAAGAGAAAGTTTGCCGAGAATGGTTCCCTGTCCGGTTCGTTTAATCGGTTCGAGCCTATTGAGTACTGCGGTAAGGGAAATCGATCCCGAACTGAGACGCGCCATGAGCGATTCGACGTCCGAAAGTCCCAGCGATTGGGCAATATCCAGCAGTTTGCTGTCGGCGGGGATTTTTATTCGTTTATGGCGGAGTTCGCGCTCGAGCATTTCACGGCCGAGTTGAACGGCTTGATTGAAACCTTTCTCGGCCAGCCAACGTTTTATCTTGGTTTTTGCCCGGCCGGTCTTGACGATTTTAAGCCAATCGACCGATGGATGTTGATGCGGCGCCGTCAAAATCTCGACGAGTTGCCCGGAGTTGAGAGGGGTCGAAAGCGGCATG
>CAZHVC010000421.1:0-2036 GCA_964535765.1 uncultured Ignavibacteria bacterium
CGTATGGGGTGGTGCAGGCGTTGGCCATGAAAGCCATCGATGATAAAAAAGGATTCAAAGATCTCGTGCTCAAATCGTCCGTAGTCCGCAAATACCTCACCGAAGCCGAAATCGAGGAATGTTTCGATCTGAATTATTACACCAAGCACGTGGGGTTCATTCTCAAAAGGGCGCTGAGCTGATGGATCGAGACGGATTATTTTTCACCCTTCCTTTCCTGGCGTTATCGATTATCTGCTTTTATTTCTCCTTGAGCGGTCTTTCCCTGCCGTTGACTTATTGTGGTCTGGCGGCTTTTCTGACGGCGGCTTTTATGGCCTTCTTTTTCAGAGATCCGGAGAGAAAGACGCCTGCGGATGCCGCCGCGGTTATTTCACCGGCCGACGGCAGAATCGTCGAAGTTGTCGATGAAAACGATTTCCGGCGCATTTCGATTTTTCTGTCTATCTTCGACGTTCACGTCAATCGAATTCCGGTTTCCGGCAAAGTAAGGCGGATCGAACGCAAGCGGGGGAAATTTCTGGCCGCATTCAAGCCGGAGGCATCGAGAGAAAACGAGCAATGCGAGATCGAAATCGAATCCGATCACGGAACGATAATAACCAGACAGATTGCCGGTGTTCTGGCGAGGCGGATCGTTTGCAGGCTCAAAATCGGCCAACCGGTCAAAGCCGGTGAAAGATTCGGTTTGATCAGATTCGGCAGCCGCATCGATATTCTGCTGCCGGCATCCGTCGAACCGATGATTTCGACCAGACAAAAAGTCAGGGCGGGAATGTCCATTCTCGGCAGATTTCGATGAACGGTTATCGCGGCGTCATCCCTGGCGTATTCACTCTCGGCAATCTTTTTTGCGGATTCGCCTCGATTCTAACGTCGATCCGCGGTGCACATCCGACGGAGGCCGCCTGGATGATCGTCTTCGCTGCCTTTTTCGATTTTCTCGACGGCCTTGTCGCGCGCCTTTCCCGGAGCGCCTCCAGGTTCGGCGTCGAATTCGATTCGTTGTGCGATATCGTTTCATTCGGCGTCGCCCCGGCGGCGATGCTCTACTCGTTTAAGATGGTCGAGCTGGGCAATTGGGGTTGGGTGCTTGGATTCGTATTTATCACCGCCGGTGCTTTTCGGCTGGCCCGGTTCAATATCACCGCCAGAATTGAAACGAAAAGCAATTTCATCGGATTGCCGTTGCCGGCCGCGGCTTTGGGCCTCGCCTCGTTCGTGATCTTCTGCGATCACTTCTGGGGGGCGATCAGACTCGACAGCATTTTATATGTAATGGTTATCGCCTATTCGGCCTTGATGGTTTCCACGATCGAATTCGAGTCGATGCCGTCTTTCGATATTTCCATTTCCCGGAACAGGATCAAGATTCTGTCTCTGGTGGCCATCAGCCTGCTTCTTTTGATAAAAACGAAACTGATGCTGTTTCCAATCCTTGTTTTATACGCTCTATCAGGCCCCGCCAGGCTGATTGTCGGACTGATCAACAGCAGCGTGCGCCGGGAACTTCTCAGACCCAGAAATCTTTTCAAAAAGGATGATTCCCGTAAAGCGAGTTGAAAAATGAACAGGTTCAGAATCAGAGTTGCAGTGAAATTCAAAGAGGGTGTGCTCGATCCCCAGGGTGAAACGATAAAAAACGCCCTCGTGAATCTCGGTTACAATGGAGTTTCGGCGGTATCGACGGCCAAGCTGTTCATCTTGGAATTGGACGCAGAAAGCGAGGATAAAGCTGTGCAAACGGCTGGCGAGATGGCCGCCAAACTTCTGGCTAATCCGGTTATCGAACAATATGCGGTGGATCTGCAAAAATGATTTATGGAATAGTCGTATTTCCGGGCTCGAATTGCGATTATGACGCTTATCAGGCGATCAAATCGGCCGGTCTCGGCCAGGCAAAATTCCTCTGGCATGATTCCGCCGATCTCGGAGGTTGCGATTTGATAATTCTGCCGGGAGGCTTTTCCTACGGCGATTATCTGAGGGCCGGAGCGATTGCCAGGTTTTCGCCGATTATGCGAGCGGTCAAGGAA
>CAZHVC010000422.1:0-2027 GCA_964535765.1 uncultured Ignavibacteria bacterium
AGTGAGGGGAATATAGATTGATGTTATCACGAGGATTAAAAATCACCCTGCTGATTGTTATAATGCTTACTTATGTTCCGGCGCATGGCCAGATTCATTCGACGGAAGACACGCTGCGCATGCTTGCCGATACCGCCAGACCGGCAACCAATGTCGATGTTTTCATCGATATGGTCAACACCTTCGACGTCGGCGGGATTTCCTTCCGAATCGTTTACGATCCGTGGCGGTTGCATTTATCCTCGGTTTCTCTGATGCCCCGGGCGAATATGCTGACCATCAACGGCGTTGATTCGACCCATGCCGGGGTGGTGCGTTATTTCGCCGTCGGGCCGTCGCCGGCTCATGATTACGTGCCGCCGGGGAGGGGGTTGATAGCGGCCGTTCGTTTTTATGTTCTGCCTCTGGCCCCCGAGGGGATCATCCCGTTTGCCTATGTGGATTCGCTGCCGGGTGACAATTCGCTGGCCGACAATACCGGGTTGCACACTTACATTCCGGTTCTTATTCCGGACACGTTGACGGTGTTGGGTCAGACGGATATCGAAGGCGAAGACAATTACCAGCCGGATCGGATCAGGCTCGGCAACTTCCCTACTCCGTTCAACTCCTCGACCGTGATCAGTTTTTCCGGCGGTTTTGAAAAAGAAGCGAGAGTGGAAATATTTGATATTTTGGGCAGAAGGATAAAAAGCCTGAGGATCGAGCCCGGGACCGGCGGTCGCTTTGCGGCTCTCTGGAACGGGGTCGATTATTCGGGTAGGGAGGTACAATCGGGTGTTTATTGTTACCTTTTGTTTTTGGATAACATACCCGTGGCGTCAAACAGGATGATCCTTCTGAGATAAAGAGGTAGTAAAAGTATGCGATATTGTCCGAAAAAGCCATACAGCAGGCGGATGATTCTGTTTCTGCTGCCTCTGGCGTTCCTTTTGATGTGGGTCGAATCGATGGCGCAAAGCCCGGTTGACTCGATGGTGATAATGAACGTGAACGGCAACCGGGACGATACGGTATCGATGAACATCTTATTTGCCAACCATTCCGATTCCGTTGGCGGATTCGTAATTATGATGCGATTCGATCCGATGCGTCTGCAGTTGATCGACACCTACCCTATCGGCCGGGCCGCTTTCTTTTCCACTCCCGGCAACGTTTATCGCGATACGATCGGCAACGGCACGGTTAGAATTCTTGCTTATTCGCTCGTAGGGCAGGCGATGCTGCCGGGTTCGGACCCTGCGGTAATCCTTAAATTCAGAATTCTGCCGACCACTCCCGACGGCTATTATCCGGTTCGATTCGACAGTTTGATCGCTGACGATAATACCTGGTCCAATCGGCTGGGGTTCGTTATAATCGACCCTCAGCTGTTCAACGGCAATGTGATCGTGGGGGCGGCCACCAATTCGCCGCCGTCGTTCACTCAAATACCAACCACGCCGCAATCGGTTGCTCCACAAAACCTGCTGCAATTCACCGTGACCGCCAGCGATGCCAATAACGATTCGGTCACCCTCAGCGCCCAGAATTTGCCGACCGGCGCAACTTTCGCCACCACGCGCGGGTATCGAACGGCCTCGACGAATTTCACTTTCACCCCGGCTGACAGCCAGGCCGGCAGAACATATGTGGTCACTTTCCGCGCTTCCGATGATATCAATCCTGTGGTCACTCAGAACGTAACCATCAACGTCACCACGGGTGGGCCGTCCAACCGAGCACCTGTCATTCTTTCGGTAGGGGCGCAAACCGTCACCGAGGGAAATCATCTCGAATTCACGTTGAGGGCCTACGATCCGGACGGTGATATTTTGACCTTGCAGGCCTCGGGTCTTCCTCCCAATTCTTCGTTTCCGTCGGTGCAGGGCGATTCGGTTGTATCGGGGGTTTTCAGTTTCGATCCGGATTTCAGCCAGGGTCCGGATACGATAATCGTCAGTTTCATCGCCCAGGATATCAACAACGCCTCGTCGCAGGCGGCCGTAACCATATATATTCTGGATGCTCCAAACGACATATTGAGA
>CAZHVC010000423.1:0-2021 GCA_964535765.1 uncultured Ignavibacteria bacterium
GCCAGAAACTCGCCCAGCGCCCGTTCCAAGTGCGGCCCGGAAAGCAGGGCAAGCGAATCCTTGGGGCAGGCAAACAGCGCTTTCGTCCTGTTGATATCCGTGTTGCAGGTGAACACCATCCGCCAGACCTCGCAAATTCCCATGGAGCTGATGACGAAAACGTTCACGCCCACCTCGCCCGATTCGGCGTCGATCCGGACACCCTCGAGATACGGCAGATAGTAATTGTCAGTGATGCTTCCGAAAGCGCTGATGCCGCCGGCGAATGGCTGCTCAAGGATATCGTGGATGGTGAAATATGGCTTTTGTTCGAACCTCGCATCCTGGATCACGATGAACTCTTCTTCGGTGAAATGAAATCGTTCTTTCCAGAGGCGCAAGGGATCGATATTGTCGCGGGTGAGCGCCGATTGACTGGTCAGCATCCCTATAGCCTGACCGCCGCGCCAAACCAGCGGTAAAACACCCACGGCCCATTCCGCCGAACCGCCGATTTCGCCGATCATGGCCAGCAGCCGGCGGCCGTCGGCGAACTGCAAGTCCTCGATTCCGAGCACGAGCGAGGGGAAAAGGTCCCCGTCGTAATCGAAAGGAGTGATCACGCCGGCATTGTTCAGGATGTCCATAGCCGGATAATGACGTTTGCGGTCAAGAAAGAAAGCCGACAACCTGTCGGGACTGGATAAACCGTAGGCGTCGATTATTATTTCGGCGGCATCCAGAAGGCTTGCCTCGCGTGGATTGAATTCCTCGAACGGAACCCCGGCCATCCAACGTTGGACATAGACGTCCGGCAGATGCCGTTTCACTCCCGACTCCGTCAAAAAAAGAGCAGTCAGGCTTGAATGCAGCCCTTTGACCGATTTGGTGGTCCCCTCTATCACGTCGCTGCCCATCGACAAGAGAGCGACATGTTCGGGCATCGGCAGGCCGTATCGGACGCGATGCTCTTTTTTGCCGAACAGGGCGCCGACGGCGATTGTCGGATTGCCCCCCGGTTCCTTTCCCGGCTTGGCCCGGGCGCCCTCGGTAATCGTCGATTCAATCAACACTTCTTCGCCGACCGGCAAGGTTTCGGTGGTCGTTTGCAGCACTTCGGCCATCACCTGCGCCGCCGTTCGGTCGTTATTCCGTTTCAGGTCGTTGATCAGGGCCGGCGTCTGTTTTTCCGGCGGGTAGGCCGCAAGGCTGTTCCGGCCTCTCAGCCCGACCGCCACCGCCGCCAGCGCCGCCGCCAGGATGACGGATTCCCGCAGCTGACGGTTGCGCAGAGCGCCGAGATTCGAGCGGTTGTTGATTCGTTCCCCGATCGGGATTATCCCGCCCGAATCAAGCTGCAGCTCGTAATTCGCCAGTACGGTCTTGTGCCGGTGATTGAAGCCGATCAGAAAGTCTTTATCGAATAAAGTTATTTCGGGTGCTGCCTGATACCTCAACCGCCTTTCGGCGATATTGAATCTCATTTGATTGTCCATCTGGCGATTCCTTTGCGGTTTCCGGTGATGATTCCTATATCAAAATGCCGCCGGGCGATTATCATTTTCTGAAAATAAACCGGAATCGGGACGGTTGGCAAGTGGAATATGCCGAATTCTCCAATTTCGCCATAACCTTCACCCGTATCGCCGAGTTTGCATTTTAGGGAGGGCGGTTTTATATTTGCGGGGGAGTTTTATCGATGATAGATACGCATGCTCATCTCGATTTTCCACAATTCGACGATGACCGGGAACAGGTGATCAAGGAATGCCACGATCGGGGCGTCGAATTCATCGTCAACATAGGTGTCGATCTCATATCATCACGGGCAAGCGTCGAATTGGCCGAGAAATACGATTTCGTCTTCGCCGCGGTCGGATTTCACCCTCATGACGCCAAAGACCTCGATGAGGGGAAACTGAAAGAAATCGAGAAGTTGGCGACGCACCCCAAAGTGGTCGCCATAGGTGAGATCGGACTCGATTATTACCGTAATCTTTCACCGCCGGATATTCAAAAGAAAGCATTTTGGGAACAACTGG
>CAZHVC010000424.1:0-1996 GCA_964535765.1 uncultured Ignavibacteria bacterium
CCGGTAATGACAGGTGATATTGGCGGGATTTTTGTACTGGTCGAGGTATACACAGTCGCTTATTTCCGAGGCCAGCCGGGCGGCAACACTGTAATTCGAACGCGGATCATCCGCCTGAACCGTGTGCGGCGTAAGCACCAGCTCGGCGCCGTAAAGCTTCATCATATTTTGCTTTTCTTCGCTGTTTTTATCGCTCATCACCAGAACCGCCCGGTATTTTTTCAGCGAACAGATCATGGCCACGGCGATCCCGGTGTTTCCCGAGGTCACCTCGACGACGGTGCCGCCGGGCTTGAGCGCCCCCCGTCTTTCGGCATCTTCGATCAGATAAAACGCCAAACGATCTTTCAGCGAGCCGGTGGGATTGAACATTTCGAGCTTGGCGAATAGCGTCACCGGCAAATCAGGGGCGATTTTATCCAGTTTCATTAATGGAGTATTGCCGATAAGGCTGGTGAATTCAGCTATTTGCTTTGTCATTCGCATCGGCATATTTTTTATACCTCGACCGAACCGGGATGTTTCATCATGAGGGAATCTCCACCATTCCTTCCGCCGCCGGATTCCGGCCGATATGTTTTCGACAAATGGCCGCTCCCAGGCGGATTGAGGGTTTTTATCATGCTGCCGATTATAATTTGTTTCACCTACACGGTCAAACGAAAAGAAGGCGGGCGACAAAAAACGATCTCTCCCAAAAAATGCTTGCTATCCACAGGGAAGGGTGTAATAATCATGGCAAATCGGAAAGGTGTCAGGTGAGAATACTCGTCGTCGGAAAGGGGGGGAGGGAGCATGCTATATGCTGGAAACTTTCCCTTTCCAAGAACGTCTCGAAAATCTATGCCGCTCCGGGCAATGCCGGAATAGCTGAAATCGCCGAAACCGTGCCTGTCCCCTCCGAAGATTTGCGAGGGCTGGCCGATTTCGCCAAGGCCAATTCTATCGATCTGACCGTGGTCGGGCCCGAATTGCCGCTTACGATGGGCATAGTGGATGAGTTCGAGAGCCGGGACCTGAAAATCTTCGGCCCTTCGAAAAAGGCGTCGGTTATCGAAGGCAGCAAGGCTTTCGCCAAAGATTTCATGCAACGTTATCATATCCCCACAGCAAGCTTCCGGATTTTCGCCGGACATTTCGAGGCACTTGATTTCGTCAAGTCCGCCGGTTATCCGCTGGTCGTCAAGGCCGATGGTCTGGCTGCCGGCAAGGGCGCCATTATCTGCCGGAATCCCGACGAGGCTTGCGGCGCCATCGAGAGGCTGATGGTTCAAAAAATGTTCGGCAGCGCCGGCATGAAGTTGGTGATAGAGGAGTATCTCGAAGGCGAGGAAGTGACCCTCATGGCTTTCACCGATGGCAAAAACATCGTGCCCATGGTTCCTTCGCAGGATCATAAGCGGATTTTCGACGGCGACCACGGCCCGAATACGGGAGGAATGGGAGCTTACGCGCCGGCTTCGTTTATCGACCAAAAGTTGACCAGGACCCTGCAGGAGCTGATTCTCGAACCAACTATCAGAGGACTGGCGAACGAAGGCAGAGTTTACCGCGGGGTGTTGTATGTGGGGCTGATGATCACCGATCGAGGTCCCAAGGTGCTCGAATACAATTGCCGATTCGGCGACCCGGAAACCCAAGCCGTTCTGCCTTTGCTTGAAAGCGACCTTGCCGAAATATTCGCCGATATCGCCGAGGGATTCATCCATGTGGACGATGTGAAATGGTCCGATAAGGCCGCCGCCTGCGTGGTCCTGGCCTCCGGCGGGTATCCCGATAATTTTCGGACAGGATTTCCAATAAAAGGCCTTGAAAATATCAAGCCGACGGAGGGGCTGGTCTTCCACGCCGGAACCGCCGTGGCCGATGGTAGAATCGTGACCGCAGGCGGCCGCGTCCTCGGAGTAACCGGCATAGGCGCCAATCTCAAAGAAGCGTTGCGCAATGCCTACCATTGCGTAGATAAGATCAATTTCGAGCAGATGCATTACCGCAA
>CAZHVC010000425.1:0-1989 GCA_964535765.1 uncultured Ignavibacteria bacterium
CGGCCATAAAAGGGATATCGGCCGGAATCTGCATCCTTGGCCGTTCGAAAAAAAACAACGACCGCTCGGCGATGTTCACGGCAAGGTCGCCGATCCGCTCCAGATCGTTGTTGATTTTCAGCACGGCGATTATGAACCGCAGGTCGATAGCCACCGGTTGATGCAAGGCCAGAATTTTAAGTCCGTCTTCCTCGAGATCAATCTCCATCCGATCGATTTCTCTATCGAAATCGATAACCCTTTTGGCCATCAACGGATCACGCTCTTCGATCGAGCGCACCGCTCTTTGCACGCTTTCCTCGACGATCGTGCCCAGGGAAAGAATTTTCTTTTTCAGATTGCCGATTTCCCGCTGCAGGTGCTGCGGCATACGCCTTTACCTTTTCCGTCAACCGAATCGCCCGGTGATATAGTCCTCGGTTTGCTTGAGCGCCGGTTTGGTGAAAATCAACCGGGTGGAATTGGTCTCGATCAAACGTCCTTCATAGAAGAAGGCCGTGAAATCGGAAATCCGGGCGGCTTGTTGCATGTTGTGGGTGACAATCACGATGGTGTAATTTTTTTTCAATTCACCGATCAGATCTTCTATTTTGGCCGTCGATATCGGGTCGAGCGCCGAAGCCGGTTCGTCCATCAACAGCACATCAGGTTGCACCGCCAGCGCCCTGGCGATACATAATCTTTGCTGTTGACCGCCCGAAAGGGTAAGGGCGCTCTGATTCAATTTACTTTTAATTTCGTCCCATAAATAGGCTTTCTTGAGCGCTTTTTCCACGGTTTCCCTGATTACGTTCTTGTCGCTGATTCCATTCACCCTCAGCCCAAAAGCCACGTTATCGTAAATCGATTTGGGGAAAGGGTTGGATTTCTGAAACACCATCCCGACCCTGGTGCGCAGCGAGGAAACGTCTTTTATGTCGCGATAAATATCTATATTGTCGAGCTTGATAGTGCCTTTTATCCGCACTCCGGGGATCGTTTCATTCATCCTGTTGAGCGTTCTCAAGAACGTCGATTTACCGCATCCCGAAGGTCCGATCAGCGCCGTGACTCTATTCGCCGGTATATCCAGCGATATGTCGAACAACGCCTGATTATCGCCATAAAAGAAATCGAGATTCCGGACGGTGATTTTGATCTTATCGGGTGTTTTCTCCGAATCAGCGTCGGGAAACGTCATCTTGGCAAAAAGCGGGGTCGCCAGGGGAGGACTGTTTTCGCTGGTGGCTTGACTATCAGACATTGGGGCGCCTGGTCCTTATTCTGGCCCTTATATAAATGGCCGTGAAGTTCAACATAAATGTCAACAGCAACAAAACCAACACAGTCCCGAACAATATAGGCTTCGTTTTTTCAATATCGGGAGATTGAGTGGCCATGACGTATATATGGTATCCAAGCTCCATGAATTGATGGTTCAACTTGGTGGGCAGATAGGGAAGATAATAGGCGGCGCCGGTGAACATGATCGGGGCGACCTCGCCGGCCCCCCGGCTTATCGCCAGAATTCCCCCGGTCAGAATTCCCGGCATCGCCTGCGGCAGGATTATCTTCGTGATCGTCTGCAGCCGCGAAGCCCCAAGGGCATAGCTTGCGTCTTTCATTTCCTTGGGTATCGTCCGGAGCGCCTCCTCGGTGGAAACTATCACCACGGGCAAAGTGAGCAACGAAAGCGTCAGGGCTGCCCAGATTATGGCCGGCTGCCCCCAGGCCGGACGGCCGCCGTCCGTGACCAATCGATCGATTCCGCTGCCGACAAATCCGACAAAAAAGCCGAGCCCGAAAAGTCCAAAAACTATCGATGGCACACCGGCGAGATTGTTGATCGCGATCCTGATCAATCGGGTGGCGGGTGAATCGGCGCGGGTGAATTCGCTGAGATAAACCGCCGTCAAGACACCCACCGGCACAACGAAAATAATCATCAGTATGACCAGAAACACCGTGCCGAAGATGGCCGGGAAAATACCGCCCTCCTCCATTCCGTTC
>CAZHVC010000426.1:0-1976 GCA_964535765.1 uncultured Ignavibacteria bacterium
AAGGTGAGGATTCGGCTTGTTCGGCCAGTTTCGTCAACTGATCTATCTCCGGATCGTAATTCAAGCCGGCTATATGCCATGAGAATTGTCGCAATACCTCGATGGAATTCGCTATTTTCGCCTTTACCAGCAATTTTGCCTGCTGATAGCAATTCCGTTCGCTGCCGAACAATTCGAACTGCTTTTTTCGGAGAATGATATTTCGCGACAAAGGAGCGGTCAATCGGCCGTAAAGCTCGCCCGATTCGGCAAGGAGCGCCAACTCGACTCCGTTCGCCAGAAGCAGCCGCAAAGCCTGCGTCGTCACCTGAATATTTCCGTAAATCAGAACATTTTCCAGTTTGTTGATTTCGACTTCGGTAATCTGTTTTTTCTCTTTTTCGACTCGCAGAGCAAGGCCGTTCTTTTTCAAAACGGCTCCCTGTTCGGTAAGATAAAGGTTCGGCATATCGGTCGCCTATTGCAAAATGTTCATTGAAATGAGAATCAGTTTATTGCTGACTTGGTTTTACTATATAATCGGCAGTTTGGGGCGAGCTGTAATAACAAATCAACCAATATCGGGAGAGTCATTCTCCTTTGGAGGAGGTATTACGTTGGAAAAGAGCTTGCGCTGTTAGGGAATCACGCAGGGAACAGCCAGGGTATAGCAGTTTTGAATCGTTTCAGGATTTCCCGGAGCGATAACGGCATATACCGCCGCAATCCATGCAAATTCGAAAAGAACCATTCTTTCGATATTTTCCGGCAAAGCCGCTTTTATAATCCTATCCCTTGATATTCGCCAGCGGTTTCAGGCGCGCCACCTTGCGCGAAATGCCCAGATTATGCACCGTGCTCACGACCGTTTCGACATTTTTATAGGCGAAACCGGCCTCCTCGGCAAGCCCTTTCAGCGATATCGTGCGAATCAAAATCCCTTGCTTTTCCATCTCCTCACGCAGCTTCGCCCCGTGAATCTTTTTCATAGCGGCCGCCCGCGACATCGTCCGGCCGGCACCGTGCAGAGTGCTGGCGAAAGTCAGTTCCCCCGCCTTGGCCGTTCCGACCAGCAGGTACGATTCGGTCTGCATCGAGCCGCCCACCAGAACCGGTTGCCCGACCTGCTTGTATTTGTCGGGAAGGTCGCCCGATCCCGGACCGAAAGCGCGGGTGGCCCCTTTGCGGTGAACTATAAGCCGTTCCCGTCTGCCGTCGATTTCGTATTCCTCGATCTTGGCGATATTGTGGGCGACGTCGTAAACAAGATGCATCCCCAACTCTTCAGCGCTCCGGCCGAACACATTGGCAAAAGCTTCCCTGATCCTGTGGGTGATTACTTGTCGATTGGCAAAAGCGGTATTGGCCGCACAAGCCATCGCCCCGTAATACGCCTGCCCCTCGGGCGACTTGAACGGCGCACAGGCCAGCTCCCGGTCGTTGGTCTGGATTCCGTATTTTTTCATGGCCGCCCCGAAACTTTGCAGGTAGTCGGTCCCTATCTGATGACCGAAGCCGCGGGAGCCGCAATGCACCATGATGGTGATCTGCCCCGGTTCCGCTATACCCATCTTTTCGGCGGCATCCCTATCGCAATCGGGATCGAATTCCACTTTCTGGATTTCCAGATAATGGTTGCCCGAGCCGAGGGTGCCGACCTGATCGAAACCTCTTTCTCTGGCTTTGGCGGATACGAATTGCGGATCGGCTCCGGGAATCGTTCCCCGCTGTTCGGTGAATTCGATGTCGCTGTCCCAAGCGTAACCTTTATCGCGGCACCAGGCCGAACCTTCAGCCATCAAACGATCGAATTCGCGGTTATTCAGTTTTACGATACCGGTCGAGCCGACGCCGCTGGGAACGAGCTTAAATATCGTATCGATCAGCTCCCGCAATTTCGAGGCGACCTCTTTTTCATGCAAATTGGTGCGGATAGGCCTGACACCACAATTGATATCAAAACCGATGCCGCCGGGAGATATTACTCCGTCGTCGAC
>CAZHVC010000427.1:0-1965 GCA_964535765.1 uncultured Ignavibacteria bacterium
CGCTTGCGGGAAAAACGGCGGTCGTAACCGGGGCTGCCAGGGGGATCGGGCTGGCGATCGCCCGGACGCTGGGCGAAGCCGGTGCCAACGTCATGATCTCCGATATTCTGGCCGACGCCGCGGCGAAAGCGCAAAGTGATCTGATGCAGCAGGGATTGAATGTTGCCTGGTGCGCCGGAGATGTCTCCCGGGCGGAAGACGTGAATCGGCTTTTCGTTTCGGCCGAGGAAAAACTCGGCAATGTTGATATCCTCGTCAACAACGCTGGAATCACCAAAGACGCGCTGCTTTTGCGGATGGAAGAGCACGACTGGGATATAGTCATGGCGGTGAATCTGAAAGGTGCTTTTTTATGTTCGAAAGCCGCTGCCCGCCGGATGATGAAAAACCGTTTCGGCAGAATAATAAACATCAGCTCGGTTGTCGGGGTGATGGGAAATGCCGGCCAGGCCAATTATTCGGCCAGTAAAGCGGGCCTTATCGGCTTGACCAAGTCGCTTGCCAAAGAATTGGCCGGCAGGAACATAACGGTCAATGCGATAGCACCGGGCTTTATCGCCACCGAAATGACCGCCAATTTGCCGAAGGAAGCGCTCGAAAAATTCCTCGAGGCGATTCCGCTCGGCCGACCCGGAACTCCGTCCGATGTGGCTGGCGTCGTGAAATTTCTGGCCGGCGATGAGGCAAGCTATATCACCGGACAGGTTATTCATGTTGACGGCGGAATGCTGATGTAATTATCATAACGTATCCCTTAAGGAGGAAATGATGGCTTCAATCGAGGAAAGAGTAAAAAACGTTATCGTCGATAGTCTGAGCGTGGACGCCGAGAAAGTGACTCCCGACGCCAGTTTTGTCGGCGATCTTGACGCCGATTCCCTCGACCAGGTGGAATTGATTCTGGCGCTCGAAGAGGAATTCGGCTGCCAGATTCCCGAAGAAGACGCCGGCAAAATCACCACCGTGGGCGAGGCGATCGAATACCTGAAAAAAATGGTCAAGGAATAATCGGACAGCGATCATGACGAATCGAGTCGTAATTACCGGAATGGGCGTTATCTCGCCTATCGGCAATACTCTTGATGAGTTCTGGTCGAATCTGATTTCCGGAAAATCGGGAATCGCGCGGGTGACAAAATGTGACTGCTCCAACCTGCCAACGCGTATCGGCGGAGAAGTGAAAAACTTCGATCCTTATGCCTACATGGATAAAAAGGAGGCCAAACGGTTGGATCTTTCTCAGCAGTACGCCATGGCGGCTTCCCGGATGGCAATAAGTGACGCCGGCCTCGAAAACGGTAAATACCTACCCGAAAGAGTGGGTGTCGTGATCGGATCCGGAATCGGGGGGATAATCACATTCGAACAGCAGCATGCGTTGGTTGTCCAGGGCAAGGCCGAGCGGGTGTCGCCGTTTTTTATTCCGATGATGATTCCGGATATGTCGGCGGGTTTGGTCTCCATTAAATATAATTTCAAGGGACCCAATTACGCCACCGTCTCCGCCTGCGCCTCGGGACCGCATGCCATAGCCGATTCCTATCAGTTGATCAAAAGCGGGATGGCCGATGTGATGGTGGCGGGAGGAACCGAGGCGGCGATCACCCTGACTGCTTTCGCCGGATTCTGCAACGCCCGGGCCCTTTCCGAACGAAACGATGAACCGGAAAAAGCATCGCGTCCATTCGACAAGGACCGCGACGGATTCGTCATGAGCGAAGGCGCCGGGATATTAATCCTGGAGAAACTTGAACATGCGCTCGGGCGCGGTGCCAAAATCTATGCCGAAATGGCCGGATTCGGAATGTCGGCGGATGCTTATCATATAACCGCTCCGGCCCCTGACGGCGACGGAGCGGCAAGAAGCATGAAAGCCGCGCTCGATTATTCGGGTATTTCCCCAGGCGATGTGGATTATATCAATACCCATGGAACCTCTACTGAGCTGGGAGATATAGCAGAAAC
>CAZHVC010000428.1:0-1960 GCA_964535765.1 uncultured Ignavibacteria bacterium
ATGGCCCAGGCCTCCTGGCCGCGCCGCAACGAATCGCCAAGGGTGATGGTCTTGTTATAGAAATTCAAGAATCCTTTCTTGATGGTGCAGTTGACCTGGAAAGGCGCGACACTGACCGTGCCGTAGTTTTTAATCAGCGCTTTGGGAGTGAACGGTCTGTTTATCTGGCAGAATACCCCCTGCGAACCGGCATTCATACTTCCCTTGACACCGACATCGGTGAAATTGAACGGCCGTGGGGTGGCATGGAAACGTACCACCAAACCATCATGCGGCCGCCTTTCGGCCGGCGCCCAGTTCGACATATAATTCAGTCCGTTCCGGCCGAGCAGGTCTTCGATTCCGATCTGCGATGAGTAGGTCGGGCTACCCCCCTGATTGTCGAAATTGCCGATCTGCACGCCGTATTGGAATGTCAGCGCCGAATCGTTCTTGGTCAGAATAAGCTGGAAAGTGTGCGACGACGTCGGTCTGTCCCACTCGCGCACATTAACCCAGGACACGACCATGGAATCGACGTTGTTGGTGTAGAAATAGCAGTGAGGGTTGCTGCTTTGATCGGTGAAATCGATATCACCGGCCAGTGGAGCGACCAAATCGTTCGGCTGCGATGGCGATGGAATCACGGCGAACTGCTGAGCATACAGGGCGTTCGACGAGAACGAAATATAGCCGTTCGAACCCAGCCAGAAACGGTTGACCGTATACCAGTAATAGGGAAAATCGAAACCGATCTGGAACGGTCCCAAAACGTTGTCGTCCTGAAGACCCTGAACATCGATACCGATCTGCGATATGTCAACCCAGCGATACACCGGGCTGCCGCCGTTGTCGTTGTCGACCCAGGTGTAACCGAAACTGTCCGGTCGCGCGCTCGAATCGGCGGGCACCGGCAATATCGGCGCCGTGAAGGTATTCAAAGCCGCATTAGCCGCAACCGCCCCAGCCAGAATGAGAATACAAATCATTAACCTTTTCATTTTTTTGAAACCTCCTGATTATCATTAAACTTGCTGAATCCTCAATTTTGAATCGCTCGTAAGCACCTCCTTAATTTGGGAACCTTGTCGCCCCCGGGCTTGAGTCTATTTTTTGTTCGAATCTATCTATTTATTAATTCAATCTCTAAATAAGCCAATTCCAATTGCGCCGGTTAGACCGCAATATTTTGCATGGTTTAGGTCAATTAAATTTACTCAAAAACCGATAAAAGTCAAGCCAATTCACCACAAAAAACAGCTTAAGTCCGCTCTAAGTCGTTAATTGTCATAAATAACTTCTTTGTTTTACAAAACCGCCGAAAATTTATTCCCGACTTTATCCTAAAATCATATCATAATCTTTGCCATTCAAGGACGGATAAATCAACCGTTGGGAAAGTCCGTTAAACTCCGGCTAACCTCCACCGGCCGTTCACTTCGGGAATGCCGGACCCGCCGATCTTCGCCGATACCTCATTTTCCTTCACCGGAGCAAAGTCACCCGAACAGAATCAATCCAAGAAATCCGATTCGGCTGCGGCTTTTTGAAAAAGCGACCGGTTAATATTACTGATTGCCTCCTTCAGAAAATCGCTGGTCGCTTCGTCGGAAGCAATCGACGGAACTTTTCCGCCGATAAAAGATCCCCCCGACACCGGCCGGGAGGATCCTATAAAGCCCTAATCGAATCGACGGTTTATTTCAAAAGGACCATCCGCCGGGATTCTGATCTGTCTCCGGTTTCAAGCCGGTAGAAATAAATTCCGGATGAAACTGTCCGGCCGTCGGTATCGCGCCCGTCCCAAATAATACTGTGCAGCCCGGCCTCGCGGAATTCATTTCTATAAGCGCGCACCAGTCGGCCGAGCGGATCATAAATATCCAAACTTACAACTTCCGGTTCGGTCAGGTTGAAACTTATGACGGTGCGGCCGTTGAAAGGATTGGGGTAATTTTGATTGAGCCCGAACTGCCGCGGC
>CAZHVC010000429.1:0-1950 GCA_964535765.1 uncultured Ignavibacteria bacterium
CGCCGGTCTGGTTCATGAACTGGATGTTCATCTCGCTGTCGACGATCATCACCGGATTGGGAATGATATCGATATAGCCGACAAGGGAATTGAGAGTGCCGTTGAATCCATCGAGGAGTTTTTTGAAATCGCCTTCGTATTTGGCGGCGTCGGCCCGACTGTCAAGCCGACCTTCCATGACATGCTTGGCGACTCCGGTGACATCGGTCAACAACGATTCGATGGTGTCGGCCAGGGAATCCATGGCGTTGGAGAGTTCCCCGATTTCATCACCCCGACGAATTTTAAGTCTTGCCTTCGCGTTCCCCTTGCTCATTTCCGTAATCATCGCCGCTCCCTTCGCCAGAGGAACGGTAATGCTGCGGGAAAGGAAAAATCCGATCAAAATCGCGGCCACAATGCCGGCTATAAGAACCGAAAGTATGGTGGTTTTGGAAGAGGCTGACGTTTGATTCATTTGTTTATCCGAGGTGGCGGCACTCTCCATATTAATTTGCACCAGGCGCTCGAGAAGTTGATCGACTTTTCGAGATGACTCATAAGATTTTTGGAATGCCTGGAATACCCGATCGTCGAGCTCAGCAATTCGCCGGTCGTTCAAGCCAAGGCCGCCGGCAATCAGGGCGTCTTTTTCTTCAGAAAGCCTTCTGACAGCCTTGTGCTCCTCAAGCCACTTTTTCCATTCCGGAACGAATTCTTTCCAGGCGACCGCCTCTTCCGGAGTCTGCGGCAAGGGTTCATAGGTTCTCCAGGCTTCATCAGCCATTTTAAATGCTTTGTCAATGTAATCGTATTGTTCGCGGCGGATTGAAGGTTTCATCATCCGTCTATTGATAAGACCGCGCTCGCCGACACCTACCGCTTCCTTGGCCCGGCTTAACTGCAACAGCGTTTGCACGCTTGGCAGTCTTACCCGGGAGATATCGTCGGCCTTGATCATCATGCGATTCTGGCCGATAATCGCGGTGATGCCGATCGCCGCCGCGATGAGCGCAACGACAAAGAATCCGCCGATCAATTTCGGCCCTAGTTTGATTCGGTTCAGCATAAATTAGCCCCCCTTTGCTTTGTTTGATTACATTTGATTCGTGAACTCGATTGCCGAGTTTTTTCATTTAGCTGGAATCCTTGATTCAATCGCCCCTCGATTTATATCGACCGAAAGACGAACCCTTGCCAAAAAACATCGAGCCCTGTGGTTGTTCGTGTAACCGCTGAAACACCATTGACTTAACAGGCAATGTCCGGAATGTCAATGTAGGCTTGGTCAATCTATACTTTCTTGATAAGCGACCGATAAGATTAATTGAATACACCCAAAACCAATCATTCAAGGAGGGAAAAATGTTGATATGGTGCGGGCTACTTTTCGCGCTGGGTATTGTGGCTTTCATGGATACCCTTTTCAACTATGGTGAAATTTTCCGCCGGATCAATTCCGTGATCTTCATGCTCGTTTCGCTTGGATTGTTGGTTAGAACAAGCATGAAGATCAGAATGCGAACGCTGGAAAATCTTGTCGAGCGTGTCCGCCAGCTTGAGGCTATTCTGGGGACTCAGGCTCCGCCGCACCCGCTGGAGACCAGCAAAAAGCAAGATAAGCAACCGGCGGTGTTCTAAGGAAGAATTCAGGCGCCTGGCGCCGGTAAAAGCAACCGCCATGAGAATTTCGTGGGTGGCCCGATATTCTCATTGGCGTCCAAAACGTTCCAACCAACGACTACGGCGGCCTGTAGTCGGTGGCTTTTTTTATGGAACGGGATAATGCTGGTTTTTGGCCAGGATAGCTCTGGCTTTTTCCAACAACGGGGAATGGGGGAATTCGGCCAGAATCCGATTGGCCAAGGAAATCGCCTTTTGAGGCATCGATAGACGGTCGCTGTAGATCACTGCCAAACCGTAAAGCGCTCGATCGATATAAATTCCTTTTTGGAATTTATCCAGATAGCC
>CAZHVC010000430.1:0-1936 GCA_964535765.1 uncultured Ignavibacteria bacterium
GGACAGTGATAGAACAGGTTCAACTGGCGTGAGGTTTTATGGACCTGCGCGTGATACCCGGCCTTTATCAATGCCTGCGATCTGGCGGCGTAAAGTTCGAAAGATTGGCGGTGGTCTTTTATTTCAGCGGCGAAGACAGCGGCAAAATGCTTTTTCATGCCCGGGTTATTGGGATCGACCAGAACGATCCCCAACTTGCCGAGAAATTTAGCGAACAGCTTGGCGAAAGCAACGGTCAGCTTCTCCCCCGGCCTGTAGCAAGCGCTGATATTTTCAAGCAAAGCCGATTTGAATTCCGAATCGGGAAGCTCGGCGGCCATGATTTCGATAAAATCGGAGATCCGATCATCGATGACAATCGAGTCGAGCGGTAATTTCGCGGGGATCACCGCCGGGTGATATTCGAACCTGACCGGATTGCCGTTTTTATTGGGAAAAGCGGCGGTCTTGATTTCAGCGAAATCGTGATCATCGCTGGCGATCCAGAAGCAGGGGACGACCTTTCGTTTAAGCAGTAGTTCAAGGCGGTCGGCGAGTTTGAAGGCGGCTATCGCCTTGTAGACGACGTACATCGGGCTGACGAGCATCCCCGGTTGTTGGCCGGCAAAGACACAGAGGGTTTGCGGATCGGCCAGAGACTTTACGGCGGCGATCGTTTCAGGGCCGGCGCCGTACTCGATGTTTTTGGAGAGCAGGATTTGGCAAAGGGAGCGGCGCGGGTAAGTCCGTAAGTCGATTTTGGCGGCTGTGGAATGCGGGGCATCGGCCTCGATAAAAGAAGCGGCGAAGAATTCTTTCAGACGCCCGTCCCGGTAATCGGCGGACAGTTTTGAAGGCGGCGGGATATCGATGAGGGTGGCCTTCATCGGTCGATCGCCGTCCGTGTTTGTATGGCGGCGCCTTGATCCGCATTCTCCGGCATCTCTACGGCCACGGTTTCCCGGCCGGTCAGCCGTTTCAGTATATCGTCGAGGATCGAATAGACGACCGGTACCACAACCAAAGTCAGCAAAGTCGAGGAAATCAGGCCGCCGATTATGGCTCTGGCCATCGGTGCTCTGAATTCCGCTCCCGGCCCAAGACCGAAAGCAAGCGGCAGAGCGCCGAAAATCATGGCGAACGTGGTCATCAGAATCGGTCTGAGCCTTATCGGTCCGGCGGTCAGCAGGGCCTCGGTTCGGGGCATCCCTTTTCGACGCAGCTGCTTGGTCAGGTCGATGAGCAGGATGGCGTTTTTGGTCACCAGCCCCATCAACAGCACGATCCCGATCAGCGACATGACCGAGAAGGTGGAACGCCATACCAACAGCAAGAGCAAAGCCCCGACCACGGCCAGCGGCAGCGAAAGCATGATGGCCAAAGGATCGATGAAAGATTCGAATTGGGAGGCCAGCAGAAGGTATATGAAAATGACCGCCAATATGAGCGCCACGAATATATTGCTGAACGATTCGGCCATTATTTCACCGGCACCGACAATTTCGATTTTGTACCCCGGCGGAATATTCAGCCGGGGCAGGTTGGCGGCAATGAAGTTGGAAACATCGCTCAAAACATAACCCTCGGCGAGATTGCAGCCGACGGAAGCGGAGCGCTGGCGATCGTAGCGGCGGACGTCGGTGGGACTCGAAGCGAATTTGAGGGAAGCTACATTGCCCAGTTCGAAATGCGATTTTTCGCCTTTCATATCTTTCATGGAAAAAATCTTTATCTGGGAAAGGTCGTCTATATTCCGCCGATATTTGGGATCGAGCATCAGTCTGATATTGTATTCCTCATCGTTTTCTTTAAGGCGGGAAACATCGACGCCGTCGATCAGGTTCCGCACGGTGCCGGCGATCGCCCCTATAGAAAGGCCGAGATCGTTGGCGATATCGCGATCGATATGGATTTGCAGCTCGGGTCTTCCCTGTTTTTCGCTGTTCGAAATATCGAC
>CAZHVC010000431.1:0-1927 GCA_964535765.1 uncultured Ignavibacteria bacterium
AGCGAAAATCCTCACCGGCAGCTTGCCGCTGCATGTGGCGATCATAATGGACGGTAACGGGCGTTGGGCCCGCCAGAGGGGGCTGCCGCGCACCGCCGGCCATCGTTACGGCGTCGCTGCGGTCAAAAAAGTCGTCCGCATGGCCGGCGAGCTCAATATAAAATTCCTTACCCTTTTCACTTTTTCCACCGAAAACTGGAAGCGTCCGAGAAGCGAGGTTTCGGCCATCCTGGATCTGCTGTTCGAAACAACCAGAAAAGAACTCGACGAGCTGCTCGAAAACAACGTGAAATTGATAACGACCGGCGACATAGAATCGTTGTCGCCCGATCGTTGCAATATACTCAAAGAGGCGGTGAATCGAACCTCGGGCAATACCGGCCTGACTTTGAACCTCGCCCTCAATTATTCCGGCCGTCTGGAAATCCTCCAGGCAGTGAGGAATATCGCCCGCGATGCTCTTAAAGGCAAAATTGATCCCGGGTCTATCGATGAAAGGCTGTTTTCCCGTTATCTTATGACGAATGGCCTGCCTGATCCGGATCTTCTCATCAGAACCTCCGGCGAAAGACGGATTTCCAATTTTTTCCTCTGGCAGATGTCTTATACCGAGCTTTATGTCACCGACGTTCTCTGGCCGGATTTCAGCGAAACCGAGTTCTGCAAGGCGATTCTCGATTTCCAGAAAAGGGAAAGGCGTTTCGGTCAGGTGAAAGAGCCGACCCGTTGATCGCCGCGCCTGCCGATTGATATAGCCGATCGAATTCAGGATCGATTGCCGTAATTTGTTGCGCATGGAGCGAAATCTGGCAATTCGCCTGCTGGTGGCCGCCGGCGGTATTCCCCTGCTGCTTTTCATTGCGGCCCGCGGCGGCTTGTTGCTGTTGTCGTTATGCGTGGTCCTTGCCGGGGGCGGCGGCTACGAAATCGCTCGCTTGATCAGGCGCAATAAATTCGGTTTCGGGCAAATCTGGGGGATTTTGGCGGCCTCTCCGGCGCCTGTTTTCTGCTACTTCAATCTGCCGCTTCAGGCATATCTTGCGCTGATCATTATCGCCTCGGGTGGCATAATCGTATTGGAACGGCGAATCGAATCGTATGCCGATCGCTTGCTTGCCTGTATCATGCCGGCAGTTTATCCCGGCTTCCTGATTTCGTTTCTTATAATGCTTTCCAGGAGGGAGGAGGCCGGATCGCCTCTGGTCGTATTCTCGTTCCTTCTGGTATGGGCGGTCGATACCGCCGCCTATTTCGGCGGGAGGGCGTTCGGTCGGAAGAAGCTTTCGCCGTTGCTTTCGCCGAATAAAACATGGGCCGGATTTTTCGCTGGTTTCGGCGGTGCGGCGATTGCGGCTGTGGTAAGCGGTCTTGTATTCCTCCGCCTGCCGATTCCCAAGCTGATAGTGGTGGCGATAATCGCTGCCCTGGCGGCTCAGCTCGGCGACCTGTTCGAATCGGGGCTGAAACGGGCATATGGAGCCAAGGATTCATCGGCCGTAATACCCGGTCACGGCGGTCTAATGGATCGGTTCGATTCGCTGCTGTTTGCCGCGCCGGTCGTTTATTACCTTACCGCCTTCTGGCCGTAAAGTTGCGGCGCAATTCTCATCTGGCCGGGCCGGCTGAATGGGGTTGACAGACGCCGGATTCCAGACCGATATTCCGACGATGATAAGAATATTCGACTATATTTTCGCTTTGCGCCCGATGTTGATAATCCCGGTCTGGACGATTTTTCTGCTCGGCTATTTCCGCGCCGGCGGCCGTCTCTCGATTTTCGAACTGGCGGCGGCTTTGATGAGCGCAACCTTGGCGGCGGGGGCCGTTTTTGTCTTGAATCAGCTTTGCGACCTGGAATCGGACAGAATAAACGACAAAGGACAATTCTTCACCAAAGGGATTCTGACGATCCAGGCCGGCCTTATTT
>CAZHVC010000432.1:0-1920 GCA_964535765.1 uncultured Ignavibacteria bacterium
GGCTCATGATATCGAACATTTCAAGCTCAACGCCTGTCTGGAGAGAATCATGGAATTCGTCCGTTCGTTAAACCAATATATCGAATTCAATCGTCCCTGGGATCTGGCCAAGTCAGGGGAAACGGCGAAACTCGGGCAGGTGCTGTATTCGGCTGCGGAGGGCTTATGGAATGCGGCGGTTTTGCTTTCACCGATTATGCCGCAAAAGGCGGCCGAAATTATGGCCAGTCTCGGCTATCTGCCAGATAAAATCTTCTTAAACGATCTCAAATCGTGGAATAATCTACCCCCGGGTTCAAAAATAAGAGGCGGCATGCAGCTTTTTCCCCGGCGCGAAAAAATCGTCGTCGGCGATTTTCCGGAGGCTGCTTTCCAGGCGGATACGACCATGACGAATTTTGTATCAATCGAAGAATTTCGGAAATTCGACCTGCGGGTGGCCGAAATCATATCGGCCGAAAAAATCAGCGGCGCCGACAAGTTGCTCAAACTCGGCATCAAAATCGGCGGCGAGAACCGTCAAATTGTCGCCGGCATCGCCAAATTTTATGATCCGTCGACTTTGATCGGCAAAAAGATCGCGGTCGTAGTCAATCTTCAACCGGCCAAAATCAGAGGTATCGAATCGCAGGGAATGCTTCTGGCGGCAAGCAAAGACGACAAACTGACCATCTTGGTCCCCGACGGCGATATCGATTCGGGCGCCAGGATAAGTTGAGCCGAAATACGAAATTTCGGCCGATTGCTCCTGCCGCAGGAGTTTTCAGCTCGATCACGGTGGCGAAAGCTCGCGCAATCTCCGTTCGACGATCGCCGCAAGCTTGGCATCTCTTGTTCTTTCGAGAAAATACCTATAGTATCTAACGGCTTGCGCCGGATCCGCAAGGTGGCTATCGTAAATAATCGCCAAATTGTATGAAATCAATGGATCCGAAGGATCGATTTTCAACAAGGCTGTGAATTTCTCAACAGCACCGCGGTAATTTTTTTCGGCCAAGGCTAAATACGCCTCCACCAGAGTAAGATTGTAGGAGGCCTCATGATGTTTGGGTCTGATCGCCAGTGCCCGCCGGTAATGCCCGATAGCTTCCCGATAGGCGTTTTTCTCACGATAGATATTCCCCATGTTCACCAGTATATCAGCTTTCACCGCATTCGATAGCAGATCGCTTCCAAGAGCATGGTTATAACGTTCAACTGCCAGATCCGGCCAGCCGCGCCTGCGGAAAAATATCCCCAGAGAGTTGTCAACCATCGGCGATTCCACAATGTCCGCCTTTTCAATCGCTATTTTGTATTTTTCGATCGCCTCGCTCAGCCGACCGTTGCTCTGCAAATCCTCTCCCCAGGACATGAAAAAATTGGCCAGTATCTGTATCTCGGAGCTGCCGAGCTGGGGTGCCTCATAATCCGCCAGCCGGCTCAATTTGTCCCACGGCGTCATATCGGCGCTGCCCCTTTGCCCATACCTGTAGTAAAGGCCACAACCTTGTAACGGCAGCATGTCGTACTTGAACGGGTTGTCTCCGCCCCATACATGTTCCTTGCCCAGACAGGCCGGTCGATCGGTGTTTCCCAGCGCATTCAGGGCCAGTTCGGCCTCCGGAACGATCCCGATAAGGTGCGTCTGGTTTTGGTTGTGGGCAAGAGTCGAATACATGCTGATCGGGTCGTAATATTCGATATCCGGCCGCATATTTTCCACGAACTTCAAATAGATGCAGACCAAGCCGGTGGCGCCCCCCACAGGCACGAAGAAAGCATTCGCGGGGAGAGAGTTCAGGATCGCCCGGCCGTAATCGGCGGCCAGCGTATTGCGGCTCTTGTCGCAGTAACGCCAATTATCAACGACGGCACCCGCAGCAATCATGGCCATGAAGACGGCCGTCGAATGCTCCGCCGCGTTGCCGACGAGCGCGA
>CAZHVC010000433.1:0-1913 GCA_964535765.1 uncultured Ignavibacteria bacterium
GATCATCGATTCGAGCAGTTGTTTCAGCTCCTCCGAATTCAGTTCCGTTTCCGCCTGTTCGATATCCTCCGGGGCGATCGTCTGCACTTCTTTGTTCAAATCGGCGGTCTTCTGCATCTGCTCTTTTAGGCTTTCCAACCCCTGCTGCTGGCTTTCCTGAGGTTTTTGCAGCTGATTCATATCTTCCGGGGAATTGCATTGTTCGAGCCGGTCATTGATTTTATCCTGCTCTTGGGCCAGTTTCTCGGCCATCTTGGCCATGGTGTCCAGTTTCTGCTCCAGTTCGAGTTGTTTCAGCAACGCCAGCGTGCGATCCAGATTCTTGTTTAACTGTTCGAGGTTCAACTGGAAATCTTTCAACGCCTCCTTGAGGCGATTGGGATCCATCTGGTGCATGGCCTCTTCAAGACGGCGCATCGCTTCTTTCAATTCCGGTGTGGCGACCTTTTCCATCAGCTGCTGGATTTCCCGCATCTTGTCGAGCATTTCCTCGGCGGCCATCTGCTGGCGGTCGAGCTTTTCGATATTTTCCGCCAATTGGCGGGCGGCCTTCTCGACTTTTTCGGCGATATCTTTCTGCCGGTTCACGACAGCCTGGATTTCGCTTTTCTTTTCCCAGTTGATCTGGCTTGCCGTCTGCAATTCTCTGGCGATATTCTCCAGTTGATCCTTCAGCCGCTTTTGATAAGTCGAGGCTTCCTGCATCTGCTCTATTATATCCTCGCGGCCGCCGGTGATATCGGCCACGATTTCGTCAAGACTGGGCAACCGGGCGCTGTAAATTCGGCTCTGCCCCGCCTTGGCTCCGGAAACGGCGTCGTTATCGAAAATCTCGAGGTAATAATAGGCCAGGTCTCCCGGCATCATATCCAATTCCTCGACCGACCAATCGTATTCGACGATGCCCTCGGATTGCCCGTTGAAATCGCGGGTCAGAGTGATTCTTTTCCGGTCGCTCTCCCGACCCTCGGAGGATACCCAGTAAACAAGATCGAGCCGGGAGAATCCGTAATCGTCATGAATTTCGGCGCTGAGCGGAATGAACATCCGTTCGTCGAGGTCGATATCGCTTGCCGGGAAAGTGATATTGATCGTCGGCGGGTAATCTTCGAGGGCGGTGATCTCATAATCTATGGGTTTGGGATTTTTCAGGCCGGCAGAATCGCTGATTTCCACCCGGTAGGCTCCGTTGTATGAGACCGGGAAATCGCCGCTGATTTTTTTGCCGCTTATGACCAATTTTCTATCGGCGGTTTCCTTGCCGGCGGAATCCATTAAGACGATCCGGCCATCGCTTATCGGCTTGTTGACCCTCCCCTCGAATTTGATCCGCGTTCCCTTGATCGCCGTCACCGCCCCTTCGTTCGGCGGTAACGTCTTATCGGGCAGACCGGTGTATTTCGGGTAATTCAGAGTGACCGACAGGTCCATGAGGCGCGGCGGATCGATGACTTTGATTTTTCCGATAGGCGATCGGACGGCACCGGCGGAAGCGTAAAATTCGACATCGCGGCGGAGTTTCTTGAAAGTGAAGGCGAAGGCGGAGCCGTCCCCGGAACTGTCGCTTACGATTTCCTCCGGCGGCGCCTCGAACCAGGAATCCTGGCCGTACCGATAGCTGAACCTCAGGCGGCCGATTCTGCCGCCGTCGGCTTTAATGCGAACGGAAATATCTTCGTTTTTGACAACCTCGGCATTTTCGGGATCGATCGATAATCTTATATTTAGCGGCCGGGGGATATCGGCCAGCGGGTTGGCATAAAGCCGTAAGGTTTGTTCCAAAGTGTTGAATGAGGCAAGTGAAACAAGAACGAGCAGCCCAAAAGCGACCAACAAAAGACGCAGCGGTTTTTTACTTTTGGCGACGGCCACGTCGAAATCGATCCGGAACACGCGCGAGGTGTTGCCGCCGC
>CAZHVC010000434.1:0-1904 GCA_964535765.1 uncultured Ignavibacteria bacterium
CTCAACGAAACCGGCATGGTCAGATTGGGTATTCCCGGGGCGCCGGTGAAAATCGGTGATTTTTCGAGCGCCGGGCCTTTGCTGGCGGTGTTCTGCCTTTTCCTGATATCGATTTTGATGATCCGCCGGGTGGCCGCCTCCATAATGATCGGTCTGCTTGTCACCACCGCCGTAGCTTTCGGAATCGGCCATGCCCGCCTGCCCGAGTCTTTTTTATCGTTTCCGCCCTCGCTTGAACCGGTGTTGTTCAAGCTCGATATCGGCGGCGCCCTGAGTTTGGATTTTCTGCCGGTGATTCTGGTGCTTTTCATCATGGCGTTCGTGGATACGATGGGGACCCTTATCGGCCTCTCGGCGCGGGCCGGATTGCTTGATTCTGACAACAATCTGCCACAGATTGAAAAGCCGATGATGGCCGATGCCTTGGCCACGGTGTCGGCCTCGCTTCTGGGGACATCGACGGCCGGCGCTTACATCGAGTCGGCCGCCGGAATCGAGGCCGGCGCCCGAACAGGGTTTGCCCCGATCGTAACCGCCGCCATGTTCATGCTCTGCCTGTTTCTGGCGCCGTTGCTGGTGGCCGTTCCCCCGGCCGCTTACGGGGCCGCCTTGATAGTCGTCGGTTTCCTGATGCTTGCGCCGTTGAAAAACCTACCCTTCGACGATTACACCGAACTGTTTCCGGCGATGGCTACGATATGCATGATAAGTTTCACCTACAATATCGGGTTCGGCATGGCCTCCGGCTTCGTCCTCTACCCAATATTGAAATTGATTTCGGGGAAAAGCAAAGAGCTCGGTATAGGCGTCTGGATTTTGTTCGTGCTTTCCTTGATATTGTTCATATTTTATCCTTACGCCAAAACCTGAGCATGAAAATATCGACGGATGATCGCAATAAGCGGAAATTCCACTCTTAAAGATCGTTTCGATCGCCTCGCCTTGATTGCCGAGGCGGAACGTTGCCTTTATTGTCACGATGCGCCCTGCCGGACGGCCTGTCCGGCCGAGGTGCCGGTTCCGGAATTCATTCGCAGCCTGACCAGCGGCGATTTCCGACGGGCGGCGGAGCTGGTCAGATCGGCCAATCCGTTGATCGCCGTTTGCGGCGAGGTCTGTCCGGCTGAGACGTTCTGTCAGGACGCCTGCATCCGAAACAAAATTGACCGGGCGATTGAGATCAGATATCTGCACGCCTTTGCCTCGAATTTCGAGCCGCCTGCCGCCGAACCGCCGGCTCTTACCGGCGCAAAGGTGGCGATCGTCGGTTCCGGTCCTGCGGCCCTCTCTTGCGCGGTCAAACTCGCCGAGGCGGGATACTCGGTGACCTGTTTCGAAAGGAGCCCGACAATCGGCGGCGTTCCCGCTCTGAGCATACCGGAGTTTCGTCTGGCCGGTTATTTTATCCGCCAAGATTTAGACCGAGCGGCCGCCTGCGGCGTGAATTTCCAGCCGCAATGCCAAGTCGACGATCCGCAGGATTTGTTGCGGGAATTCAGCGCGGTGTTCGTGGCCACAGGATTGCCCCGGGAAAGAAAAACGGGGATCCCGGGTGAGAATCTTGAGGGCGTCATCGGGTCGCTTGAATTTCTCGAGAAAGCCAGGAAGGGGGAAATTCGTTCATTGACCGGCAGGCAGGTTGTCATAATAGGCGGCGGCAACGTTTCTTTGGATACGGCGGCGACAGCGGCCGATTTGGGTGCAGCTTCGGTGAGCTTGCTCTACCGGCGCGGCCCGCTCGAAATGAAAGTATGGCGCGCCGAACTCGAAAATGTTCAAAAGCGAGGTGTCGTCATAGATTATCTTACCGCCCCGCTCGAATTCATCGGCGATAAAGGAAAGCTCGTCGGCATCGTCTGCGCCAGAACGACGCTCTAGGATAACCTCGATTCAAGCGGCCGCAG
>CAZHVC010000435.1:0-1903 GCA_964535765.1 uncultured Ignavibacteria bacterium
AATATAGCTTGCCGGCCGATCGCCTCTCCAAGCGAAAGATGTCGCCGGCAATTTTGCCTGCAAAAATCCCAAACCACCGAATTCGGAAACAAGAAAAATCAACATCACCACAAAACCGTCGAACATCAAAAAAAACTGCGAAATGTCCGAATAAACGTCCCCTCTGAGTCCGCCGGAATAGACATAGGCGACCGAAAATACCGCCCCGGCCGTTACTCCGACAGCCAGAGGTATTCCGAATACATATTGGGCTAAAACGCCGATCTGCAGAATATACGCCGCCGGCGCCGCATTTATAAAAACCAAAACCGCTCCGGAAATGGCCGCCGGCCGGCCATATGCGAGCGCCAGTTGATCGGGAATAGTGTAATGTCCGCTTCGTCTTGCCCTGCCGGCCAGTAATACGGCGAACAGCAGCGCCGCCAGGTAATACGGCAGGCCGAACACCAGCCAGTTGGATATGCCATGTTTGAACGAATACTCTCCGACTCCCAGTATGCCGCCGTACCAGGTGGAGACGCTGCTGGCGATGAACGCCGGCAAGGTCAGCCGGCGTCCCATCAGCAGATATTCTTCGGCGCTATCCTTTTTTTTCGAAAGGAGCCCGTAACCGAGTCCGAGCAGGTAAGCAAGATAAATCGCCAGTAGGATCAGACTGAATGTGCCATACCCGGAACTCATCAAAAGGCCGTTTTTAGCGACAAGTATATGTTTCTTTCGGCCGCCGCCATATATCGAGGCAGACCGTCATCGGGCTCGATATAGGCCGCCGCCGCATATTTGCGGTCGCCGATATTGTTGATCCTCAGCGATAAGGTGTATCGGCCATACCGTTCCGGCAGCGGCAGATCCGCGTTGAGGTCGCAATCGACCACGAAGTAAGAGTCGAGCTGATATTGCTCGGCGTTGTCGATAAACTGACTGCCGACGAATCTTCCTTGAATACCCGCAACCAAGCGATTTAATGCGGCGCTGCCCCGCAGATTCGCGATCATTCTCGGATAACCGCCGATCCTTTTGTCGGATCTGTCGAACGCATTGCCGTAATAATCGTATTCGACGTAATCGACGAAGCGATCGTCATTGTAACAGATATTGCCGTCCAGATCGAATCTTCCGGTTTTCACCTGCGCCGAAAGCTCGATTCCCTGATGCAGCGTCTTCTCGGCGTTACCGGAAACCGGCAGGCCCATATCATCAAGCTGCCCCGCATAGGGGATCAGCTCGTCTCTTATCTCCATGCGGTATAGATTTACCGACCCCTGAACATTCAGGCCGCTGTTTCTTATGGCGAACCGCGTCCCAAGTTCAAAATCCAGCAATCGCTCCGGTTTCAATTCCTTGCCGATATATTGCCACCCGCCGGGTAACGGAGAAAAATTATTCGGCCGCATCGCCGGGCTCGACCAGAAATCGGTCGGGTCGTAAATATCTTTCAAGGCCGGGTGCCGCGAGGCCGTGGCGACAGTGGCATAAGCCGATACCATTTCGTTGAATCGGTAATTCAGGCCGGCCCGCGGCAATATATAGTCAAAATCGCGTTCGAATGACACGCCGAATCGCCGGTCTTTTTCCATCACGTAACGGTGAAATTGATATTGGATATTCCCCAGAAGCGATATTTTCGGGCTCAGTCGAAACGACTCCTGGAAAAACGCCGAAAACGTCCGGCTTTTGGTACGGTAGTCATAGAATCGGAGATTCGGCTGCTTGTTTTGCGGGTAGATGCTTGCCCAGATGATTTCGCCGAAATGGTGGCCGGCGTGAATCCGCATCTCGCCGCCGAACGAGATGACGTTTCTGCCTTTTTCGAGCGTCAGCTTCGGTATCCAGCCCCAATCGAATTCATCAACGGTCGGGCGCTTGACGATATCCGCTTCATAAATCGCCAACGGGTAAAAGC
>CAZHVC010000436.1:0-1895 GCA_964535765.1 uncultured Ignavibacteria bacterium
GCACAAGGGGGTGGAAAAATAGCGCTGGCCGGTATCGTTGATCATGGTGACAATCCGTTTCAGGCGGGGATGAGCCAAGGCGAGCTTGACGGCGGCGGCGATATTGGAGCCGGACGAGATGCCGCAGAAAATACCTTCCTTTGAGGCCATCTGCCGAGCCATGGCGATCGCTTCCTGCGTGGTCGTCGTAATGACTCCGTCGAGTATCGAAACATCAAGATTGAGCGGTACGAAACCATCGCCAATACCCTCGATACCGTGAGGTCCCCAGCACCGTTTCGACAACAGAGGACATTCGGCCGGTTCCACCGCGTACAATTTGATTTTTCGATTTTTCTTTCGAAAATAGCGGCCGGCGCCGGTAAGCGTTCCGCCGGTTCCCTGGGTGGCCACAAAGGCATCGAAACGGCCGCCGGTTTGTTCCCAGATTTCCGGTCCGGTGGTCTTGAAGTGGGCGGACACGTTGTCAGGGTTGTCGAATTGAGCCGGCACCCAGTATTTGCGGGGATCAGCGGCCCGGATCTCCTCCAGCTTTCGTAAGGCCAGGTCAACATCGCTTTCGCCGCCCGGCGTATATACCATTTGAGCGCCATAAGCGATATCGAGCATTTTCCGTTCCTCGGACATTCCCTCAGGCATGACGATTATGCAGGGATATCCCTTGACGGCGGCCACGAACGAACAGCTTATGCCGGCGTTGCCGGTGGAACATTCGAGGACGGTCATCCCCTTGCGCAATTTTCCCGTCTTTTCCGCCCGATTGAAAATATTCAGATATATCCTGTCTTTAAGACTTCCCGAGGGCGAAAAGTACTCCAGTTTGCCGAGTATTTCCGTTTTTATGCCATACAGTCGAGGAATCCGGTTCAGCCTGACAAGGGGCGTCGCTCCGATCGTCTCGAAAATGTTTCGGGCTATTTTCCTATTGTGATTCCAGCGTATCATCGGTCATGCTCCATTGAATTATCGGTCAAGGACCGTTTCTAGATATTTTTCTATTGTTTCGATATTCGGTTGAATCGGTATTGGTGTCTCTTTAAGGCTTTGAGCCGCCGATTCGACATCTTTCAGGCCATGCCCGGTGATCAAGATCACGGTATTTTCACGGCGATCTATTATCTTGCGCTCGCAAAGCCGCAAATAGCCAGCCAGCGAAGCCGCCGCGGCCGGTTCGGCCCAAATACCGGCTTTAAGGGCAAGCAAATTCTGAGCCTCGATAATCTCCTGATCGGTGACGCGGATGATCGCCCCGCCCGTGGCTTTCACGGCTCTGAGCGCTTTGAGGCCGTCTCTCGGATAACCGACACGGATCGAATCGGCCACCGTGACCGGATCCGCCAGAGGCCGGATATCGTCTCCGGAATCGAAAGCGGCCGCCAAGGGCGCCGAATTTTCGGCCTGGATCCCGTAAAGACGCGGCCCGTCCGCGAGCAAACCCATCTCGGCGAGATCGCTGAATCCTTTGTGAAGCCCGCCGATGATACAGCCGTCGCCCACCGGACAGACGACCGCCTCGGGCGATTTCCCCAACTGGACGGCGATTTCCAGAGCGGCGCTTTTTTTCCCCTCGCCGGTGAACGGATTGACGGCCGTATTGCGATTGTACCAACCGTGTTTTCGGGTGAATTCGCCGCACAAGTCGAACGTCCGGTCGTAGTTGCAATCCAGCCTGACCACTTTGGCGCCGTGAAACATAATCTGGATAAGTTTCGGCCGGGGAATCGTCTCGGGAACGAATACAACCGCCTTGATCGCCGTTGCTGCCGCCAGCGCCGCCAGCGAGGATGCGGCGTTGCCGGTGGAGGCAACGGCGATGGTTTCCGCGCCGCATTCACGGGCCATCGCCAGAGCCACCGCGGAGGCGCGGTCTTTGAACGAGGCCGATGGATTCCGCG
>CAZHVC010000437.1:0-1870 GCA_964535765.1 uncultured Ignavibacteria bacterium
AATGATTGAAATCCATAATGCAATTCGCCATACGCTGGCGTCCACCAATCAGCGATATTGAAAAGCTGATCAAATATCACCGTATATGACATCTGAAACACGAAACCGACAAAGGCGAAGATCAGACCGTAAGCAAGGGGACGCCAGATTCCACCGGAAACGGCCATCCGGCGATAAAAAACGGTCGGGCTGAAACAACTCAACTTCCAAGTCTCGAACAGCGCCTCGAAAAATCCGAACCTGGCTCGGTCCTCCCAAGGGATTTTCTCGATCGGGATGCTCGAAATACTATCCGCAGTAGTCGAAGAAGTTTCCGGGGCCGGCCTCTCAGGTCCGGATGCATCGGCCGTGAGGCTTGTTCCACAAAATGGACAAAATAAGACATCATCACCGTATTCTCCGGATTTTCCGCATTTTGAACAGACTTTAAGCATCAGGCAGCCTCGCTTTCACGACATAGTTCGGCAACGGTGCGGCTATTTTAGGATATCATATGAATTTATCAAGCGAAATTATCGTTTCCTGAACGCGGTCGGAAACCGCCGCCATCCGGCGATCTGGATTAAATTCGGCCTATCATCTGGCAACCATCCTGCGGCTTTCCGGATTCGAGAGAAAGCCATAAATGAAGGTATCGAGATCGCCATCCATCACCGCTTGAACATTGGAAGTTTCGATATCGGTGCGATGATCTTTCACCAGATTATAGGGATGAAAAACGTAAGAGCGAATCTGCGAACCCCATTCGATTTTCTTTTTGTCCGGTTCTTTCAGAGCCTGTTTTTCCTTTTCGATTTTGAGGTAATGCTGGTAAAGTCGGGAGCGAAGGATCTTCATGGCGGATTCCTTGTTCTTATGCTGCGACCGCTCCGTCTGGCATTGAACGACGATGCCGGTTGGGATATGGGTGATGCGTACCGCCGAGGACACTTTATTCACGTGTTGGCCGCCTGCGCCGGATGCCCGATAGGTATCGATCCTGAGGTCCTCATCTTTAATCACCACCGAAATATTGTCCTCAACCTCGGGGATAACGTAAACCGAGGCGAACGAAGTATGTCGGCGTTTGTTGAAATCGAAAGGCGAGATACGAACAAGGCGATGAACCCCCGATTCCGATTTCAAGTAGCCATAAGCGTATTCGCCTTTTATCTCCAGAGTGACCGATTTTATTCCGGCCTCTTCGCCGGCAAGATAATCGAGGATTTCGCATTGAAATCCTCTCTTCTCGGCATAACGGGTGTACATCCGCATCAGCATCTGCGCCCAGTCCTGCGATTCGGTTCCGCCGGCCCCTGGATGAATTTCAAGGATTGCGTTTTTAGGATCGTCTTCGTCGGAAAGGATCGAAGCGAACTCGAAAGATTCGATTTCTCCGGCGAGTTTTCGGGTTTGTTCGGCGATTAGTTCGAGAGCGGATTCGTCCTTATCGGCGGCGGCCATCTTCGACAATTCGGCAAGATCCATCAATTCGCCGTGCAAACGCGACCAAAGACCAATCTTCTGATTTTTGCGATCAAGATCTTTGAGAATCGCTTGAGCCTTCAGATTGTCGTTCCAGAATCCCGGTGCCTGGGACTCTTCCTGAAGACGAGCAGCTTCCTGTTTCAGCTTGTCGATTTCAAAGATACTCCCGGAGTTGAACAAGACGTTTTTCAAGATCGGCCAGGGATTCCTGAATTGATTCAGCCATTTACTTAACCCACCTTAAACGGAAAAAATTCTTTTTGCCGATTTTCAGAATATTATCTTCAGCGAGATTGATCCGATAATTTTTATCCTCGACACGAGCCCCGTTCAGCTCCACACCACCACCTTCGATCAACCTGATGGCGGCGCTCGAAGAGGCGGCCACTCCGGAAATGACAAT
>CAZHVC010000438.1:0-1869 GCA_964535765.1 uncultured Ignavibacteria bacterium
ATTTTTCGCTATCCCCGATACGACAGCCATCGGCTGATAGAGGAATTTATGCTGGTCGCCAATTGTATCGTGGCCAAGCAGATGCAGGCACGAGGGGCGCCGATTCTGTATCGCGTTCATGACCGACCCGATAAGGTAAAAATTGAAAATTTCGCCGAACTGCTGGCGGAAATGGGTTTCAAGTTCAGTTTCAAGGGCGAGATAACCCCGAAAAAACTGCAAAAGGTATTGGACAAAGTTAAGGGACAAAAGGATGAGGGATTCGTCCACGAGCTTTTGTTGCGATCGTTGGCCAAGGCCGTCTATCAACCGGAAAACATCGGCCATTTCGGCCTGGCTTTCGACACCTACGCCCACTTCACCTCGCCGATACGGCGCTACCCCGATCTGCACTTGCATCGGGTAGTGAAAACGGTGATTGCCGGCAAACTCGATTCGACGGCCGCCGCCGGATTGCGCAAAGGCTTGGCGGAGATCGGAAAGCATTGTTCGGAGACGGAGGTCATCGCCAATGAATTGGAGCGCGAATCCGTAAAAATAAAACTGCTCGAATATTTCCAGGATAAAATAGGTTATGAAATGAACGGGACGATCTCCGGGGTGGTTCGCAGCGGCTTGTTTGTCGAGATAGATGATCTGTTCATCGAAGGGTTCGTTCCCTATTCGGCTTTCGGCGATGACTATTATATTTTCGACGAGAAAAGGCATCGAGCGTCGGGCCGACGGAATAAAAAAACGTTCCGTTTGGGGGATAAAATCAAAGTGATTGTCGCCAAAATAGACAGGGAGAAACGATCACTTGAACTGCTGCCATCGGAGGGGAAAAGGCGAAGACCGAAATGATCTGGATATTATCGGCCGATAAGGAGTTCCAGGCGTCGTTGTCGCCGCCGTTGCAAAAGCTTTTCCGCCGATTGATGATCTTCGATGACGTCCAGGCGATGGGTTCCGCTTTGAAAAGGGAATTACCCGAGGGAATTTTATTTGATTTGCGATTCGACTCGTCGTCCCCGAGATTGCTCGAAAGAATCCATCTAGAGCTTCCCTCGATTATAACGGCGGCCGTCACCCGGTCGAGATTGCAGACGGCAATTGAATTTTGCGACGGTGTTTTTAGCGAAAGCGACGGGCACGAAGAGATTGCCGCATTTTTCCACGAACAGAAATCCGGGCGCGAATTGCTGAAACAGTATGGGCTGGCCGGAAGGTCGCAGGAGATGATAGCCGTGGCTCGTATGATTCAACAGGTGGCGCCTACGGATATCACGGTCCTGATCACCGGGCCCTCCGGTGCGGGTAAAGAGATGGTGGCCAGAGCTCTTCACGGCGGGTCCGGCCGGCCGCCCGAAAAATTCTACGGTATAAACATCGGTTCGTTGGCCCCGGGCGTGATCGAATCGGAATTGTTCGGTCATGAAAAGGGGTCATTTACCGGCGCCCAGGGACGCCGTCTCGGCTATTTCGAGCTGGCATCGGGCGGTACCCTTTTCCTGGATGAAATCGGCGATCTACCGCCGGACCTCCAGGTAAAATTGCTCAAAGTGATAGAGGATAAACATTTTTTCCGGGTCGGAGGCGATCGCCTGGTTTCGACCGACGCCCGTCTCATTTTTGCCACCAACAAGAATCTGGCCGCCGAAGTCGAAGCCGGCAGATTTCGAGATGACTTGTTTTATAGGCTGAACGTCGTGAATATCATTATCCCGCCGCTGTCGGCGCGCCCGCGCGATATTCCGCCTCTCGTGCATGAGATTATCGAAAAGTCGAAATACTCGACGGGGGAGACCAAGGGCATAGAATCCAATGCCCTTCGGTTGTTCCTGAAATACAATTGGCCCGGAAACGTCCGCGAGCTGAAAAACGTGATCG
>CAZHVC010000439.1:0-1868 GCA_964535765.1 uncultured Ignavibacteria bacterium
CAGATAGGCTATTATTATCACCACGACCACGATTATCAATCTTTTCAGGTCGCCTTTGAATACGTTCGGCACGTTGCCGAGCGCCAGAAAATAGCTATACGCTTTGATCGTCAGATAGGCCATCGGGAAGAAAAACAGAAGAGCGACGAATTCCTCGATTCGAAAAGAAAATACGAAACATTTCAAGCGGGAAACCAACGATCTGCGGGAAATCTTTTCCATTGGGCTAATAATGCGGCGGATTGGGTTCAAGGCAAGGTCAAATTGCACCTAAGCGATATTCATGGCATCAAAGAGCACCCCCGCTGCATATTTTCCTTTTTCACCGACCTCAAGCATCGGACCGACGCACGAAGGACAACCTCCTCGGCACGGACATTCTTTCAAGTGGGCGGCGGCAGCGGCCACGATTTCATCGAACAAAAGATAAATCCTTCGGGAAAAACCGACGCCTCCCGGAAAGTTATCGTAGAGATAAATAGTAGGCAATTCCTGAAACGGCGACTTAACCATGGCCACCGCCCGCAAATCGGCCGGATCACACATTATCCATAAAGGGACAATCTGCCTCAACAGATAAGCGCAACCGCGCAATCCACCGCCAATCAATTCGCTAGACAGATTTAGACAGCCGACGAATTCGTCAGTCAAGGATATCCAGAAAGAAGTCGAATGCATCGTTTGCTCGGGCAGGCTAACTCTCCCCCAGCCGCAATTTTCATGGGTGAAAAACTTGATCTTTTTGTAATTGACGACAACCCTGGTGATGGCCACGTCGCCCCAGCCCCGTATCAGTTTGCCAGAGACTTCCTCGTCTTTGTGCAATATTTTGAGTGAAACTTTCGATTCGGCGTCGGTGTAGTAATCGACCTCGACCGGCACGACATAGGCGCGCTTGCCATCCCAGTCGAGCTCTTTAACTTGGTATTGCGCCGTCTGGTGGAGATAAATAGCCTCGGGATGAAGCAATTCGGGGGCCGAAAACTCGTCGATTTCCCCGATCACCCGTCCGTGATCGGACTGATCCATGATCACGAAATTTTCCGGGGAAGCCGAACGAAGCGAAACATCGCTGGCAGGATAGGATTCGGCCGAATAGTGATATTTATTTCCCGATTCGTGAAGAACCCGCTCTGCGGAAAGATAATCGAGTATTTTCGGCAGGGGAAGCCTGCCGTAGGCCTTATCCGGTTCGAGCGGCAATTCGAATGCAGCGCATTTCAAGTGCGAAACCGCCAGCACCGGATTATCGGCGTCTATCAGTCCGTTTTCCGGGGCCTTTTCGAAAAAATAATCAGGGTGATTCATGAGAAATTGATCCAGCGGCGCCGACGATGCGATTAAGAACGATAGTGATGCCGCATTCTTTCGCCCCGCTCTGCCTGCCTGCTGCCAAGAAGATGATATCGCTCCGGGATATCCGGCCATGATCGAAACGTCCAAGCCGCCGATATCTATGCCGAGCTCGAGGGCGTTGGTAGACACGACTCCCAGGATTGAACGCTCGCGCAGGCCGCGTTCGATCGCCCGCCTTTCATTGGGCAAATACCCGCCGCGATATCCCTTTACAAGTTCAGGAGATTTTTTTTGTTTTTTCAATTCTTCCTTTATATAGCCGGCTAAAACCTCGACATTGATGCGACTGCGGGCAAACACGATCGTCTGGATGCCGTTGACGATGAAAAACGAGGCCAATAAAGCGGCTTCCTTGATCACCGATTTGCGGATTCCCAATTGGGCATTGACCACCGGCGGATTATAAAGCACAAAATGCCTTTCTCCGGTCGGTGCGCCGCTCCTATCGATCACTTCCATTTTCCGGCCGGCGATGGCATCAGCCAGCTCTCCGGGATTACCTATAGTGGCGG
>CAZHVC010000440.1:0-1841 GCA_964535765.1 uncultured Ignavibacteria bacterium
CGCCGGTCTGGTTCATGAACTGGATGTTCATCTCGCTGTCGACGATCATCACCGGTGCGGGCATTAGATCTATGTAGCCTACAAGGGCATCAAAAGTCGTATTGATCCCACTCAGCAGTCTGTTGAAATCGCCTTCGTATTTGGCGGCGTCGGCCCGACTGTCAAGCCGACCTTCTGAAATCAGATGAGATAGGTTGTTGGAATCTTCCACAAGACCGCTTATCGTATCGGAAAGCTTATCCATGCTTGAACCGAGTAAGCCGAGCTCGTCATCCCTATTGAATTTAAGGCGACTGCTCAGATTCCCCTTGCTCATTTCGATGATGGTGTTGACCGCCTTGCCCAGCGGCTTGGTGATATTCCGGGCGGTATACCAGCCGACAATCGCGCCAAGGGCAATCGTTATCAAAGAAATAATAAGAATGGTCTTGGCCACGCTTCTGGCCGGTCCGGTGAATTCATCCATGTAACTTCCGGCGGCCACAATCCACTGCCATTCCGGGAGATATTTATAGGCGACGATTTTTTCGGCCTGTTTCCCGTTGCGGTCCCACTTATACTTGATCCAACCTGTTTCCTTGCCGAGCTTCGGGGCCTCGGCCAGCATGGTTTTGCAGAAAGCGTGCGTGGAAATGTTTTCGCCTTCGCTTTTCGGATGAACGGTCAAGACGCCGTTTATATCCATGCAGTAAAGATACCCGGTCTGGCCGATTTTAATGCCTAAGAGGTCTTCGCGAAGCATGGCAAGATCTTTTTCCTTAACGCCTGCATCGAGCACACCGATTATCTGCCCGCTGGGGTTCTTTATCGGTTCGTAGGCGGTGACATACCATTCGCCGACGATCTCGGCGCGGCCGTAATAAGGTTGCCCCTGCCGGACAACCTTGTCATAGACCGGTTCGGACAAGGCTGTCCCGAGAGCGCGCTGCCCGTCTTTCATGACGTTGGTCGAGATACGGGTGGCGGTGCCGTTGCCGACTTGAAAAATCGTGGCGGTTCCGCCTACCAATTCTTTCGCCCGATCGACGATGTAAAAGTTGTCGTTGACCACGAAATCGGTGCCGCGGCCGCTCAACACCATCTTGTTGTTTCTGATATCGGCTACCCGCCCGCCGGCGTTGGCGAACAGTTCCTTGAGGACGTTAAGGTTGCTTTTGGCCTTTTCCAGAGAAACCTGGTAATGTGTTTCGCAAAGATGATATCCCTGGGAAACAAGGTGCTCGAGATCGGTTTCACCGGCTGTTTCCAGCTCCTTGGCCGTATCACGATAGGTGGCGACGCCAATAACCAAGGATGCTACGAACAGCAAGCCGACAATGGAGGCGATCAGCCTTGTTTTTACCGAGAGTTTGATTTTCATTTTCTTTCCTTTCCCATTTTTGTTTTGATTTATTGTCAAAATCTAAAATAAGTGGCGAACTGAAGGCGGAGATTATCGCCCATCGGCGCGTTTTTATAATGGGTGGCCAAATATTCGGTTTCGAGCATGAACTCGACGATTTTTTGAATCTTATAAGAAACGTTCAGGAAAGCCATTTCATTGCGCGTGCGCATATTGTTGGTCAGCTCGGCATCTTTCGGGTCGTCGATTCCCGCCCCTGTGGTGGCCGCCCAGGAGCTGCTGAATTCATACATAAGTTGAATCCAGCCGCCGGCGGAGCTGATGTTTTTGACGGATGTCGAATCGCTGACATATCCCTGGATGATCCCGCCAAGGAACGTGTTCAGATTCTCGCCGTAAAATCCCTTCCCGGTGAATGAGAAGCGCCCGAATTTCATGACCGCATCGCCGTTGAGCGAATAGCTTTTCAATTCATGAGGATGGCCGGCGAGGTCGTTGA
>CAZHVC010000441.1:0-1838 GCA_964535765.1 uncultured Ignavibacteria bacterium
TGAACATTCTGGTCACCATCGATTCCTGACCGTACTGCTTGCGAGCCATATAGTCCTCGAATCGATTGAGAGTCGATGGATTGTTCTCGTTAATCGCCGGATTCTGTGCCGCCCTGATGGGAATATAAAGATGCGTCGAGAATCCCGCCAGAGCGGCGACCAGCAGCGCCAGACAAAGACCCCAAGCCGCCTGGGTTTTTCCGGAGGTTTTGAGAAACGCGATCAGGCAGATCGCCGCATAAACTAAAACCATCGCCAACCAGGTCAGTGTCGGATACGAATTCAGCTCGGGGAAAAGTACGAACACGAAGAAGTGCAACGGCATGGCGATTGAAAAGAGGATTCCCCAACAGACCCAGAACCGCCAGTCTTTCAGCTTGCTGGTATCGACGAGCACGAAATAAATTATCAGCGCAGGCGTTATGAGAAAAACCGTCAAGTGGATTCCGATCGACAAAAACAACAAATACGATATTGCCACCAATGCCAGATCGTTGCCGCCGGATGCCTTTTTCTCGGCCCACTTGATAGCGATAAAAGGAATCATCAACGTCAGAAACGTAGCCAGGCTGTAAACCTCCGTCTCGACCGTGTTGAACCAAAAAGTCGAGGAAAAAGCCATCACCAGGCTGCCGCTCAAACCGCCGATACATATCCCCAATCGGCCCAGCAGGGTCTGCGGCTTGACGACGATCGCGGCGATTCTTATGATGAGCAGATAGGCCAGCACTACGGTAGCCGCCCCGGCCAACACCGATACGAAGTTCGTATTTTGCGCCGGTGTCGGCATTATGCCCAAAAGCATGAAAAATTTGCCGATTAAAATGAACAACGGCGTGCCCGGAGGGTGGGGCACACCCAATATGTACGAACAGGCGATGAATTCGCCGCAATCCCAAAACGAGACGGTAGGAGCCATCGTTTTCAAATAACAGATGAAACTTATCAGGAAAGCAATAATCGCCCCGGCGTAGAAAATCAATCCGGCAAATTTCTGATTTTGCTCTTGATCGCTCATACTCCTCCAATCATGTCAAAAAAACAAAATACCGATTTTCCGCATGATTGTCAATCACTCAGAGTTTGATTCTGGTGGGTGAAACGGGCCCGAAAACTTTTACCCCTACAGACGCATCCGAAACCAGCATGGTCGGAATGTCGTATTATCCTGGCGGCTTTAACCGGTTCGAGCGCCCGAGGGATTAGTTTTTATCTTTTCGATCGCCTCCGCCAGGGCTTCAGGGCGCTGGGATCCTATCAGGATTTTCCAACCACGCGAAAGCTCGAATTGAACCCCCCGGTTTCCCTGCACCGTATAGGCTGTACCTCTCCTGATGCTCCAGCGGATTCCCCAGCCGCCATACTCGAGGACCGGTCGATAATCGCGCACATAGAAAGCGGCTATTTCTTCTTTCTTTATACGACGCCGATATAGCGGAAAATAATTGACGGTCAACCCATCGCCGGAAACCACGGTCGTCATTTTCACCGATAATAAAAAAGCGGGCAACAAAAGTCCCGCCGCTATGAAGTAAATCCAGATACCGGTCTTTGAGCCCAATGAAGCCGCATCCCCATCGCCGATCAGGATAGCCGTGATGAAAAGATACCAGGCGGGCACCGCGACAATGAGAATAATCAACTTTATCCACCATTGGCGCGGTCTTTGCATTTCTTTGAAAAGAGGATCCGCCATTGCGTCTTTCACCTGTGGATTACCTTAGACTATATTTCATTCATCCTGCTTGTCAATACCTTTCCGCTTGCGATTCTCGGGTATTGGTTGCCTGTTTCACGCCAGCAGCGCCCGGCAAAACGGCTATGCCTGCATCGCCGAT
>CAZHVC010000442.1:0-1837 GCA_964535765.1 uncultured Ignavibacteria bacterium
GTCGATCGCGAATTCGGGCGGTTTTTGAAACAGTATCAAACTCTGGAAAACGACGAAAAGCTGGCCGCACACCTGAATGCCGTCAGGGAAACTTTGCAGAAAAGATCCCACCAGGAAATCACCGCTTGCAAATCGGCCGTGTGTGCCGCGCTATACGAACGTTTTATCGAGGAGTGCCTGGGACAACAAGCAGCCATCCGCATCGTCTCGTTAAGATTCGATCCCGAATTGTTGAAGGCCCGGGAATTGTTGCTGAGGCCGCCGCTTTATTCATCATACCTGGCAAATTGAGTATAAGAAACGGTCCTGCAGGATATATCCCGCGTCATCGGCCGCCCGTTTGAGTTCTTGCTATCATCATCCAAAACGACTATTATGCTCGAGTCGTTTGACAGTCTAAACCGGCGAAACGATCGAAAAACTCATGGGTGCGGCTGATCCTGGCGGCGTGAGAAATTTCGGCCTTTTTCGTTCGACCGAAATCGACTGCCATGATTGAAACAAAAGCCTGAGGGAAAACCATAATTCATTTATCGGGCGGAATCGCCATTGAAAGACGATCTAAAAAAATACCGGGTCTTCGTCGATTTCGACGGTACCGTCACCGAAGCGGATGTCGGATATGAATTTTTCCGGAAATTCGCCGAGGGGCGCGCCGAAAAGATCGTGCTGGAATATCGGCGCGGCCGAATAACCGCAGTCGAGTGTCTTCGGGGGGAATGCGATATTTACAATGAGTATCCTGCCCCGTTTGTCGAAATCAAGCGGTTTATCGAACAGCAGAAACTCACCCCTGGCTTTCCGGAATTCGTCGAGACCTGCAACCGGCTCGATATTCCGCTGACCGTGCTGTCGGCGGGATTCGATTTCTATATCAAACCCATTTTACACCGGCACGGCCTTGACCGACTTCCAGTATTGTGCAACCCGACCATTATCAAAAACGGGCGCATTTATCCCCAATTCATATATTATGATCCGAATACATGCCTTGCCTGTGCCAATTGCAAGGGGGCGAGAATTCGGGAGCTGTTAAGGGCCGGTGAAAGTGCCGTATTTATCGGCGATGGACACTCCGATTGCCATGGCGCCCTTGCCGCTGACATTGTTTTCGCCCAGAGTTTTCTGAAAGATCTTTTGGACGCTCAAAAAATCCCCAGTTATGTATATCGTGATTTTCATGACGTGGCACGGGCGCTGATCGAAATCGTCGAAAAGAAATAGGAATTAGGACTTGATTCTATGTAGCCGGTAACAAGAAGGCGCCTGGCGGATTAATTGGCTTGAATATTATGACCGGGGATGATAATTTCGCTTTTAGGGAAGGAGTTCAAAGGAGTTCATATGAAAGCGGTGATAATGGCCGGAGGATTCGGGACGCGTTTAAGGCCGTTGACGTTGAATATACCAAAACCGATGGTTCCGCTGGGCGGGGTGCCGGTAATGGCCCATCTGGTGCGCATTCTTAAAAAGCACGGGTTTGCCGAACTGACAGCTCTGCTTTATTTTCAAGCCGAACAAATAAAGGATTATTTCAAGGACGGTGTATCGTTCGGGGTGAAATTCAATTACGTCATGTCGGCGGCTGATCTGGGAACGGCGGGTTCCGTAAAAAATGCCCAAAAATATCTGGATGAGAGATTTCTCGTCATCTCAGGAGATGTGGCCACCGATATCGATCTGAGCAAAGCCATCGAGTTTCATAAAGAGCGAAAGGCCGAAGTGACGATAGTTCTGACCAGGGTGGAAAACCCAATCGCTTACGGAGTCGTGATCACCGACGAAAAAGGCCGAATCACTCGATTTCTCGAAAAACCTTCCTGGGGACAGGTATTCT
>CAZHVC010000443.1:0-1825 GCA_964535765.1 uncultured Ignavibacteria bacterium
CATCTATTCCACGCCGGTCGGGTCCGATATGCCCGGCGCGGAAATCCTGGCCAATTCGATCGAAAATATCGTCCATGGCAATTTCCTGATAGATTTCGGCAAATCGAATCTTATCAATATCATGTTGATGGTCGGTATCGGGCTTTTCGCGGCCATAATCCTGCCCCGGATATCTTTAATGTACCGGTTGATTTCTCTGGGCATCCTGGTCTTCGTTCTTATAAATGTCAGTTTTATCCTATTCGCCAGCCTCGATATGATCACCAAAATCTCTTATCCGGTCATGATGATCTTGTTTTTCATGATAGCCTCGCCGACGATCAAAAGCCGGCGGGGGACGGAGCCGGATGAGGACGCCGACGATGAAGAAATCGATTATGAGCAATTGCTGAGTGCGACGCCGCTCAGCGGAACAGCGACGCCGGCCCGGACGCCTTCATTTTCCACGGCCGTCACCCCGGCCGCCACCATGCCGCTGGAGCAGGCAAGAACCGCATCCTTGTCACGTTCGGTCACCGCGGTGATCGACAGGGAGGCCCGTTTCGAGACCAGTTTCGGCAGGTATCGTGTCATCGAACCGATCGGTAAGGGGGCGATGGGGATGGTTTATAAAGGGCTCGACCCGGCCATAGATCGGCCGATAGCTCTTAAAACTATCCGGCTCGACAACATCGCCGATCCAGCCGAGCTTTCCGAATTGCGGGAACGTCTGAATCGCGAGGCCAAGGCCGCCGGTAAACTGTCTCATCCCAATATCGTAACCATTTACGATGTCGGCGAGGAAGGTTCTTTGCAGTATATCGCCATGGAATTTCTCAACGGCCGGACTCTCGAATCGCTTATCCGCGAAGGGCATAAGTGGGATTACAAAACCATTTGCAAAATCATGATCCAGACCGCCGATGCGCTCGATTTCGCTCATGAGCACGGCATCGTCCATCGTGACGTCAAGCCGGCCAACATCATGATTCTCGAAAACGACCGGGTCAAAGTCATGGATTTCGGAATAGCCCGTTTCGACTCCTCGAACATGACTCAGTCGGGAGTGGCTCTGGGAACCCCAAATTATATTTCGCCGGAACAGCTCAAAGGACAACCGGTGGATCGGCGCAGCGATATTTTCAGCCAGGGGGTTGTTTTTTATGAACTGCTCACCGGCGAGCGTCCTTTCAAGGGGGATACGATCTCGGCGTTGATATATTCGATATTGCATACCTCGCCGCCGCCGCCCTCCGAACTGAATCTCGACGTGCCCCGCATTTTCGATAAAATAATCGCCAAAGCGCTGGTCAAAGATCCGGACATGCGTTTTCAGACAGCCCGTGAGTTGGCCGATATTTTGCGCAAGTTGATTTAGTCGGGTCGAAGCCGCAGTCGGTTCGTGATCGAATATCGCCTTTATGAAGCTTAATCTCTCAATGCCCGGCCGGCGAGTCTGAGAAAAACGTCCTCGAGATTTCCCTTTCTTTCCAGCATCCCTCGGGTTTTGAATTTCCTCAGCGCGGGAACGATCGCCGATAGGTCGTCGCCGTAAATATACAGCACGTCCTCGTGCCTTTCGAAGGTGCCTTTGCCGTTGATTATCGCCGGCAATTCGGCCATGACGTCGGCTTCGGGTTCCAAAAGCTCGATCACGTCCTGGGCGGCGAATTTTTCGATCAACTCCGCCGGCGACCCGCTGGCGATTATCCGGCCGTCGTTCATTATCGCCAACCTGTCGCAGAGTTGTTCGGCCTCCTCCATGTAATGCGTAGTCAACAGAATCGTTATCCCGGATTTCTTGAGGGCGCGTAACTTTTGCCAGACGAGATGACGGGCCTGGGGG
>CAZHVC010000444.1:0-1824 GCA_964535765.1 uncultured Ignavibacteria bacterium
GGTCGTTTCCGGTGGAGTCAACATCAGCGCCGTCTGGATATCGGGAATGATTCTTTCCAGAAGCCTGGTCGATACGAATTTATCGCGGCAGGCCAAGCGGACTCGTCGTTCCAACATCCCCTCACCCAGGGCGGCCGCTTGAAAGGCTATCGGAATGGTGATTTCCGTCTTATAGATATCGGCGACATCATAAACGAACGAGAGCATTTTGCCGGTGTGGATGAACCCAAGCGCGGGCGAGAAGCCTGCGGATACGATGGCCGCATGGCAGATACCATACAGGCATGAATTGGCGGCCGACAACGCCCGATTGACCGGATCTGCTTTATTCCAATTATCGCGCTGGTAATTGCGGCCTGACCAAGTCACTCCAGTTTCTCGAGCGGCATTGGCGTAAGCGTTGCGCACGCGGACACCCTCCATGCCACGAATTTGGCGAAGGGTGAACTGGGGGCTCAATTTTTCGGGAAAACGGAGTTGGTATAGGCGACGCACCACCTGCAGGTGAAGGTCGTTATGCGCCCACAGCCGCGCCTGATGCAGAAAGTTGGCCGAGCTGCGTGTTTCGCCCATGCCGACAGCATAGAAGCGAACGCCTTTTTCGCCGCACCAAGCTACAAGGCAACCGTGATCCGCCAGCACGGAAATCGCGGCGTGAGTGATTGAAACGCCGGGTCCCAACATCAGTAGGGCCAGATTAGCGCAGGGGACTGGTACTTTGCCTTTCTCATCATGAATGGCGATGGCTTGTGCCTCCTGATCTATGCGGGAGTGCTCGGTATAGAGGTAACTCCAGCCGTCGCTGAATTTGGGCAGGGCATGCAGGTTTTTGATTCTCACTATGATTCCCCATGATGCGGCGCAACGGAGAGTAGGCCGAAGCCGAAGGCCTTGGCCGAGCCGAGACCGCGGACAATGGTGCTGCGGAACTTATCGGGATCGGTGACTTCAAGGATACCTTCGTAACGGGCCAGACGCAGCCGTGACTGATGATCTTTAGCTTTATTGTCGTTGGCGTAAGAAATACGGTGTGCGGAAGATTTTCCGGCGTTCGGAGAGGGTTTCTTGAAATAGACATATCCGGTTTGAATGGGGTTCAACTTGCGGATACGAAAGCCGGCCGAATCGGCCCGGCGGGTGAGCCAGTCAGCGAGCATAGCAGTCGGGACGGGGACTCGTTTTCCGACAGATTCTTTTTTTGCATCCGGTGATTTTTCGCTCAGACGTCTGGTCGGATTAGCGGCAAGGCGGAAGCGAAGTAGCTGTCCTCTGCTGAATTGGGGGTTAAAGGGCTGGCATTTGGGCTTGGCCGCCAGAAGATAATCGGCATTGTAAAAGGCGTATTCCCAGTCGGGCTCGATAACGGACTGCACCAGGATAGCGGATCTACCGCTGGGCTGCGGATCGATACGAAAAAGAAAACCGCAATTGTCGGCGCGGGGAACATGGACATGACCTTGGGCGAATTCCTGCTGATCGAACGGTTTGAGAAAATACGTATCGTCTGATTTACGGGAGTCGGAGGGGAAGGCCATACAAAGACGTTGGTGCACATGATAGAGATTGCGCAGCCAAATTCGTCCGGGCCGTGGTCTGTCGGGATTTTCGCCTGTATCGATAAGGAGCAGGGAGATATACATGATTATTCCACCTCCTCGGGGGCCAAGCGCCGGCGACGGGTTTACAGGGAACGGAATTCGATGATTTCTTTACGTTTTTGGATGATCAATCCGCGCCAGCGCGGCTCTTCGGGATTGATCCGGTCTAAACCCATATTGAGGCCGTATTCGATCATCGTTACGGCATCGTGACAGAGGCGGCAAA
>CAZHVC010000445.1:0-1821 GCA_964535765.1 uncultured Ignavibacteria bacterium
CAGCAGATATACCTACGATCCGGAAATCGTTCGGGGGTTATCCCGATTTGTCGAGGAATCGACGGATCGCCTTCCGGGAAGGATTCCCAGCGAATGACCGTCGGGCTGAAATTGCCCGAAATCTCGAAAATAAATGACGTTTTCGACGAAAGCGATTATCGCTGAAATCAAACGGCCGGCCTCGATCGATTCGCTGAAAGCCGTTTCCCCGAGTATGGATCGAGGACGGCATTTGGGTTATTGTTTGGGCTTGGGTTTGTTGATTTGCCTATCGGCCGTAAGCCTATCGGCGCAGAGGATACCGGAGCTTGTTGAAATGCTGGCGATTTATCCGGACCAGGAAGCGGTCTATCTCGATTTAAGCGACAGCACCGCGGTCAGTTTCGATGGCGGCGGTTTTCGATATTCCAGACATTTTCGTTCGCTGGCCATGGCTCTGAGGCGGGGCGGGGGCGTTGCCGCGAGCGCCACCACGCCCGTGGTTCTCGATAGCGACCCGATTACTGCGACCGCGTTCACGATTACTCCCGAGGGCGACACTTTGGCGGTCGCCGATTCGGAGATGGCGATGATCGATATACAGGGCAATAGGCACCGGATAAGCGTGTCCTTTCCGGATTCGCGAGCCGGTGCCGTATTCGTATTCGAGTGGGTGTTGAAATCGAGTGAACCGGCATTTTCCGGGCGTAGATATCTGGGACGGAGTTATCCGGTGTTGCGCAGCCGGGTGGTGCTCTCGGCTCCGGTGGACTGGGTATTCAACCATATCGTGAATCCATCCTGCTTATATCGCTATTCGAGAACGAGCGAATACATCAAATCGGGTGAATTATGGGTGAATTACGTATGGGAGGCAGGCCCGCTGCCCGGAGCGGTTTTCGAGTCCGATAGTCCGCCGGCCGATGAATTCATTCCTTGTCTTCTCTATGGCTTTTCCCATGATAACCGCTGGCCCGATCCCGAACGAAACAAAGTGAGCTGGCAATCTTTGGCAGGAGCCTATGCGAGCAGGCTGCGGGAACTAAATAAAGATTCGGAAACGCTGCGGGCGAGGGCGATCGAGCTGCTTAAAGACGTGCCCCAAAAAAGGCAACGTCTGCAGAGAATCGTCTCTTATGTAACCGACAATTTCCGGCCGCTTCATTCGATGATCGACGTTACCGATACTCCGGAACGGCTGTTGGCGCGCGGCTGGGGTTCCCAGGCTGAGGCCTCTTTTATCGTCGGCTGGTTTCTCGATAAAGCGGATATCGATTACGATTTCGTCCTGATCTCAACCAGAGACAACGAGAAAATTATCCGGGATTTTCCGGCTTTTCTGTTTTTCAACCGCCTTCTTCTGGCCGTGCGCGATAGCCGCGACACGATCTGGATCGATCCGCTTTACAGCGGAGCCCCGATCGGCGTATTGCCGTTTGAGGATCAGGCGGTCGATGGTCTTATCGTCGGATCGGCGGGGCAATTTGTCAGCACCCCCGTTTCGGATTATCGCGAAAACGGCCAGGCGGTTCATCTTAAAATATCATTCACCGAAAACGGCGCGCTACTGGCCGAGGGGATAGAGCTGTTTTCAGGTTCGCTGAATATAGAGGAAAAAAGAAGGCTTCAGGAGGAATCACCGGAGATGCGCCGGGAAAGATGGTCGAAAATGGTCCTGGGCGGGATTGCCGGAGCCAATCTTGCCGAAATCGAGTTCGAGGATGTTTTTTCGGCGATCAACCCTTTTCGCGTCAGCTATCGGATCGTCGCACCACGCTATGTGGCAGAAAACAGCCGGAGGATATTCCTGCCCCTGGATATTTTAGGGCGCTGGAGCAAATT
>CAZHVC010000446.1:0-1811 GCA_964535765.1 uncultured Ignavibacteria bacterium
CGTCCTGCTCGTTCAGCACGGCCTCGAACACGCCCGCGTTGGCATCCATGCACGATGGAAACAAAAGCGTATCCTCGGTTCCCAGAAATTCGGTAAGCTTTTTTTCCAGCAGGCGGTGGGTATCTTGGGTGCCGCAGATGAAACGCACCGACGACATTCCGTAGCCCCGATAGTCCAACCCCTCATGCGCCGCTTTGATCACTTCCGGATGGCTCGACAATCCGAGGTAATTGTTGGCGCACATATTTATGACTTTTTTGGTTGACGATCCGACCGGGAATTCCACCTCGATCTCGGCGCCCTGCGGAGCGTGGATATATCGTTCTTCCTTGAACAGACCGGCCGCTCTCAAACCATTCAATTCGTTTCTATACGATTCACGCGCTTTTTCGCTGTAAGCCACAATAACTCCTTCTTTCCCAAATCACTTCCCCAGGCAATTTCGGAATTTTCGAATAGTCTTATTTTTTCAGAAATCTATTGACCAAAGCCACGATGCTGTTCACCGTGTCGAAAGCCTCGGGCGAAGCGTCGGCGTCGGGTATCTGGATATTGTATTTTTTTTCGAGAAACCTTTTCAATGACACCATCGAGAACGAATCGACGATGCCTCCTGAAATCAACGGCGTGTCCTCGTTCAATTCGCGGTCGTCGTCTTCCTCGAGATATTCTTTTTTGACATAATCGAGCACGATTTTTTTCATGTTTTCCATAACTTTATCCTCACCTGTTTATCTTGGCGGTCATATTCGCCTCAATCGTTTTCGAGCGTCGAGATATCGCCTATCGGTTCGTTCCACTCCTTGGCGCGCAGCAGGCGGCGCATGATTTTGCCGCTGCGTGTTTTCGGCAGGGATTTGACGAATTCGATCTCCTGCGGCATAGCCAAAGGCGAAAGTTTTTTGCGGATGAAATTCATGATTTCCAGATCAAGCTCGGGGCTCGGTTCGAAACCCGGCTTTAAGGCGACGAACGCCTTGACCACTTCCATGTTCACCGGATCCGGCTTGCCCACGGCGGCCGATTCGGCGACGGCCGGATGCTCAAGCAAAGCCGATTCTATTTCGAACGGCCCCACGAGATGGCCGCCCGTATTGATAACGTCATCGTCGCGGCCGACGAACCAGAAATAGCCGTCGGAATCGATACTGGCGCGGTCACCGCAGATATACCAGCCGTTCTTGAACTTGCTGTTGTACACCGTTTCGTTTTTCCAATAGGTTCGAAACATCGACGGCCAGCCGGGTTTGAGCGCAATCAAACCGACTTTGCCTCTTTCATTATATGGCTGGAACGTAACTGGATCGACCACATCCGCGGTTATACCCGGAAAAGGCTTGCCCATCGATCCGGGTTTTATCGGCATCCCCGGATAATTGGAGATGACTATCGCCCCGGTTTCGGTCTGCCAGAATGTATCGTGGAAAGCCAGACCGAACGCTTCTTTCGACCAGATCACCGCCTCGGCGTTGAGCGGTTCGCCGACGCTGCAGAGATGGCGCAGAGAACTCAAGTCGTATTTCTTGACGATATCGATTCCGTCGCGCATCAACAGACGGATCGCCGTGGGCGCCGAATACCAAACGGTTATCTTGTGTTTTTGAATGAAGGCATACCAGCGCTCGGTGCCGAATCCGGAATCGAGCACCGCTTGAGTCACGCCGTTGGACCAGGGACCTATGATACCGTAGGAAGTGCCGGTTACCCAGCCTGGGTCGGCGGTACACCAGTAAATATCATCTGGTTGAAGATCAAGCACCCAGCGGGTGGTCAGATATTGGGAAATCAGGGAATAATGAACGTGCTGGGCG
>CAZHVC010000447.1:0-1808 GCA_964535765.1 uncultured Ignavibacteria bacterium
CTTTTTTTTCAGAATCGCCAGTAAATCCTCGGCCTCGAAAAGGCCCTCGGCAGCTATGGCTTCCTTGAGTATGGCGCTTCTTTCAGAGGTGAATTTGAGCCCGTTGCGCTTGAGAAAAAGTTCAAAGCGGTCCGCCAACGGCGCATCTTCCGGCCGAATCATGCATTATTTTCGCACACTCGATCGTTATCGGTCAAGTCATTTTTTAATTTTGCCTTGACAGCAACGACCGACTAAATTATCAATTCAAAAAAGTTCGCGGAAATGGAGGAGCCAATGACCAGAAAATTGAAAATTCTATTGCCGATAGCGCTTTTGAGTCTGACTTTGATATCTTGCAGCAAGCAGACGGCGATCGACCAGATAATGAGAAATCCTCAGATGAAAAGCCAATTGATGGACAAGATGATGGATGATCAGACCGTTAGAAACGGATTGATGACAAGGCTGGCGGAAGACACGGTCTGGGTGGCGGCATTCACGGATCTGATAACGCGACAGAATCAGACGAGGGAAATAATTTTGCGAAAATTGATTGCGGTCGAGGGAGTTCCGGAAATGCTGATGCGGCAATGGGCGGAGGATCCGACGCTGAAGGCAAAAATGAAGGAGTACGGCCAATAATTTTGAAAAGCGGCCGAGGCGAATGACCGGTCGATAATACTCGGCCGGCCGATCGTTTGAGCCGAGAGTTCAATACGGGCGGCGTTCAGCCGCCTTTTTTGTCGATCGTGAAAGAAAAATAAAAGGGAATTGCAAGCCCGCTGGGTTCCAATCAGGCCGGATAAATCAAGCCAATAACAAATTCCTGAGAGCAAGAAACAAAGCGGCACAGGCGAGACCGAGAATCGATATATCGGGTCGGAATAATAGCGCCGCAACCAGAATCAAAAAAAACGAAAAAAAATGAACCGCCGATATCCTCATCGAAAAAACAGCCCTATAAGACAGCTTGCCGCTTAAGTCATCGGAATAGGAATACAGCCGCGTCAAAAGCAGACTTTCAAAATGGCGGAGATCGATCAACAGGTATGTGCCGATCGAAAAACCGACCAGCCATCGATAGAGTATTTCCACGGATTCAGAGCCGGACAGTTGACGGGCTTTCCAGACGATCACCAAAAAGGCCGATAGTATCAGTAAGCTGGCAGTGCGCCACCAGCCCGATGATTTTCGGCTTGTGGAGGGTATCGATTCGAATTCAATATAACGATACATATATTTGAAATACATCCGGCGTGACAGTTTCGTCAGGGGATAATCGAGAAAACCCAGCCCGAGCAACAGCAAGACCGACAATAAAGGATCAGCGTTCAGCATCTTCGTCCACCTAATCTTTCTTGTGATGATATCGGTCGAAAGCTCAGCCGGTGAATCGGACAGGGACCTATTTTTTTGAGAATCTCCAGGTGCCGGCGGGTTGGATATCCCTTGTGTTTTTCGAATTCATATTCGGGATAAAGAGCGGATTCTTTTATCATCAGGGTGTCGCGGGCGACTTTCGCCAGAATCGAAGCGGCTGATATATGCGGTATAATCTTGTCGCCGCCGATAACGGCCCGTTGCTCGATAGCCAACCCGGGAATCTTATGTTTGCCATCGACATAGACTATTTCTGGTCTTAAAGCCAAACATTCCACGGCCACCTTCATCGCCAGAAGCGACGCTTGCAGAATATTTATTCTATCTATGACATTATGAGCAACACAGACGACCGCGAACGAAGCCGCTCGACTGATAATCAGCGGGGCCAATCTCAATCTGTCTGCGGGAGGAAGTATTTTCGAATCGGCCAGGCCATCGATTTC
>CAZHVC010000448.1:0-1798 GCA_964535765.1 uncultured Ignavibacteria bacterium
TTTTTCCAGCACCAGCTGACGGGCCGCCTCGGAAAACGTCCTTGCCCTGTCGGGACTATCGAGGATGGCCATGGATTTCTCGGCCATCGTTTGAATATCGCCCACGGGGGCAAGAAAGCCGGTCACACCGTCGACGATCAACTCCGGCAGTCCGCCGATATCGCTTGCCACCACCGGCACGCCGCAGCTCATCGCCTCGAGGGCGGCCAGGCCGAAAGCCTCGGAACCGGAGGGCAGCAAAAAAATATCGGCTATGGGCAGGATGACATGAACGCGATCTTGATTGCCAAGAAAAGTCACCAAATCAGAAAGGCCGAGTTCGCGCACCAAACCCATGATATTGCCCATATCGGGACCATCGCCGACAAGCAGCAGGCGGCAGGGGATCCTTTTTCGCACGATATCGAAAACACGGATGACATCAAGGGCGTTTTTGACCGGACGGTAATTGGACATATGCATCATGATTTTTTCACCGGGCCTGGCGAAACGGCTGCGGGTACACTCGGCCGACTTGGGCTGAAAACGGTCGGTATCGACGAAGTTGGGAATCACCCGGATATCTTTTTTCAGATTGAATACTCTTTTGGTTTCATCGTGAAGGTAGCGGGAGACAGCCGTCAGACCATCGGAGGATTCGAGAGAAAATCTGGTTATCGAGTAAAAAGACCTATCCTGACCGATCAGGGTGATATCGGTCCCATGCAAAGTGGTGATTATCTTGGGCGCATCGGCACCGAGAACTTTGGCGGCCAGAAAGGCGGCCGAGGCATGGGGAATTGCATAATGAGCATGCAGGATATCGAAACGGTGTCGTTGGGATTCATCGGCCAGGCGGGCGGCCAATGTTTCGGTATAAGGAGGATATTTGAACAGCGGGTAATTGGTAATGTCGATTTCGTGAAATATGAAATTCGCCTCGAACGCACTGAGCCGGAAAGGAAGCTCGTAAGAAAAAAAGTGAACTTCGCAACCTCTTTTCGACAGGCCGATGCCGAGTTCGGAAGCGACAACTCCCGAACCGCCCCTCACTGGATAACAAATGATGCCTATCTTCATAGGTATATCGCCGTATGTCCGGCCCGGTCAATATCGAGATTTTCGGCGATCGTGTCAAATATAGATTGGCCGTATTTGGCAGCATAATAGACAGGCGAGACCAGACGCTCCTGAAGCTGATTGTCGGGGAACAGGAGCTCATGGGCTTTTTTCAACTGAGCGATGATTTCGTCGTGCCGTTTTTTATTGGAGGATTTGAGCTTTTTGGCGGTCTCGCGGGTTTCGAAATCGATTTTCTTTCGGTAATTCAACAGCAGGTTGGCGCTTTCGGGGTTTGCGGTTTGCTGCTGAGCGGCCAAGGTTTCAAGATCCCGACAGTATTCGGCGGCCAAGGTGGTCAAGTTGTCGGCGGCCTCGGAGGGGAACAGTCGTTCGATCACCTTGCCGCCAACGGCCTCGGGATCGGTTTTCAAATCGGCCGGATTAAGCTCATATCTTTTCAAAATCCGGGCGACATGGGGCTCGACGATCGTCGCTTGCGGCCGGGGAAAGATCACGGGATGAGGAATGTCGAACAATTCGAACCATGGCTCGATCTGTGCGAAATAAGCCAATTCCGACGGCCCTACTATTTGGGCCGCGACCGGAAAGGCATGGCACTGGGCGATAGGGCGAAGAAGGACATTCGGCGAAAACGATTCCGGTTCGGCGGCTATAAGCTCAAGCAGTTCAGCGGTCGGCCAGCGGTTTTCGGTCCCGTCGGCGACAATATCGACGCCATCGCTGAGGAGATTGACTC
>CAZHVC010000449.1:0-1787 GCA_964535765.1 uncultured Ignavibacteria bacterium
ACCCTGCGCTTTCAACAGGTCAATACCCGCCGCCATCGTTTTTTCATGGCTGCGCCATCGCGATTCAGAATAGTGAGCCGCTATTCGCTTTACCAGCGCGATAACCTGCGCGACCCGGCCAACCGCGCCGATTATATCATGATAACCCATCCGGAGTTCAGGGAACAAACCGAGCGGCTGGCTGAGCACAGAGAAAGGCAGAATCCTGAACTTGAAGTAAGGGTTGTCAATATAGACGACGTCTTCAATCAATTCAGTTGGGGGCTGTATGATCCGATCGCTATCCGGGACTTTTTGAAATACGCCTACGAGAATTGGAGCGGCGCTGCCCCCGGAATCTGTCTTTTGGTCGGGGACGGTCACTACGATTTCCGCAACAATCTCGGCGGCAGCCATCCGATATTTATCCCGCCGTTCGAGGCCGCCGACCCGCCCGAAGCCGGAGCATCCGGTTCCGATGAGAATTTCATTTATTTCGGCAGATATGGATATTTCGATTCCGACAGCTCCGGCAGCCTCGATATGATGATCGGCCGTTTGGGAGTGAACTCTCAGGCGGAGTTGCAGGGTGTAATAGACAAGATAATCGATTATGAGGCGAATCCCGATATGGGCAAATGGCGCAATAACATTATTGTCGTAGCCGATGACAATCTCGGCGGGCAAAGCCCGTACGAAACGTTCCACACCTCACAGGCCGAGGCTTTAAGCAATTTTCATGTGCCGCGGACGATGGAAGTGCAGAAAATATATTTAGTCGAATATCCGACGCGGGCGGGCAATCTGAAAACGGACGCCCGGGAAACTTTGGTACAGGCGATCAACAATGGGGCGCTGATCGTCGATTGGATCGGCCACGGCAATAAGAACTTGTGGGCTCATGAACAAATATTCCGCAGGGTGGAGGATATTCCTCGACTACATAACGGCCGCAAATTACCATTGATGCTGGCCGCGTCCTGTTCGATCGGATTTTTCGACGCTCCCGCCGATCAATCCATGGCCGAGGATTTGTTGCGTCATCAAGGCGGCGGCGCCATCGCCTCCATAGGGGCGACCCGCGTTGTGTATGCCGGTCCCAACACCGACCTTAACAACGAAATTTTCGACCAGATTCTTTTTGAAGACTCCACGACATTCGGGGGAGCTTTTTTCTTAGCCAAATATATAAGGCAGTTGAACAGCCCCTCCGGCCCGATCGCCAACGACCGCAATTACGTTTTTCTGGGCGATCCGGGAATGATCGCAGCCAAGCCGTATCTGAAATCCGAATTCACCTACAGGCCGGATTCTCTGAAAGGGCTATCGGTTGATTCTGTCGCCGGCATGATTTATGACAGCCAGGGTCGATTTATCTCCGATTTCGACGGCACTGTTTGGGTGATGGTCAAAGACGCCTCTATCCGGCGCCACAAGGCTATCCTTGACTATAACAACCAGCCGCTCAATCCTCCCAATTATATTTATATAGACTACACGTTGCCGGGACCGACCCTTTTTTACGGTCCCACCGAGGTGACGGACGGCCGTTTTTCAGCGTCGTTTTTCGTGCCCAAGGATATTTCTTATGGCGGGTCGCGGGCAAAAATCTACGTCTATTTCGCCAATGAAACGATCGACGGATCCGGCATTGTCGATTCACTGCCGATTTCCGGAAGCGCAGCCGGGGAAATCGATACTACCGGCCCGCAGATAGAGTTTTATTATAACGAAACGCCGGTTACCGGAAAATTGGCGGTGGTTTCCTCCGGGGCGACCGTGGTGTTCAGGCTGTTCGATGAGCACGG
>CAZHVC010000450.1:0-1782 GCA_964535765.1 uncultured Ignavibacteria bacterium
CAACTTCTCCTCGGTCAGTCCGCTTTCCGCCAGCAAACGTCCCCCGCGGTCGCGTTTTTGCCTCAGCAGTCCGAGCAGAACATGTTCAATCGATACGAACTCATCTTTGAACTGCCCGGCCACGGCGGCGGCCTCGTCGAAAGCCCGGTGAAGCTCTTCGGACAGGCGCAACTGAAAATCACCCGTAACGCGCGGCAGCCTTTCCAGCTCGGCGTCGAGAGCGCTTTCCAGCGTTTTCGGGTTTACGCCTGCCGAACGCAGCAAATCGGCGGCCACGCCCTCCTCTTGCCGCATCGCCGCTTTCAGGAGATGCAGCCCCTCAAGCTGCGAATGCGAACTGGATCTTGCCAACTGAGTGGCGTATTCCAGCGCCTCGCGCAAGCTTTGCGTCAATTTTTCGTATTGCATAATCGATCAGTCCTTATTATAATTCACGGCGCGGCCATACCTCAACGGAAGTCTGCGTCAAGACCCCTTTTAATGGCTTGTTCCGTGAGCCCCTTGAATTTCCGGCAGAATTCTATGCAAGCGACGATGAATCTATTGAGTTCACTTTTGGAACAGACCTTCAGCACGTCTCCTTTTTGCAGTATTCTGTCGGAAAGCTTCCTAATCTGATTCAATTGTTCATATACGCTTTGGCTTATGTGCCCTTCATCCTTGAGCCAAATTATCTGGTAAAACATATCGGAGAAACGATCGTTGACGAATTCCCTGTTTTCCCGGGTGGCCGCCTTTTTATCGGGGAACAACAACGCGAATATATACTCTGCCAACCAGCTCTCAAGAAAAACCCGGCATTTCAAAACGGCATCGAAATATTCCCCTCGGGAATAAGAATCGTGGATTTCATGGCTTTCCGGCAGCCCTTTGATTATCATCGTCCCGGGTTGGCTCATATTTCATCCTTGATCCGGCTTGAGCGTGTCGGCGAATTTCTTGAACAGCGCTATTTGCTCTTCGGTCAGACGTTTCGGCACCTCGACTCTGACTTCGACATAATGATCGCCGCTCTGACCGTTAAGCGCGATTCCCTTTCCTTTAAGACGAAAACGTTTGCCCGACGATGTTCCGGGCGGTATCGTAACCAGAGCCGAACCGCCGAGCGTTCTCACCTTTATCTTCCCACCGAGAACCGCGTCCTTTATACTTATCGGCACCAGGCTGTATATGTCTTTGCCTTCCCGCCAAAAATATTCATTCTGCCTGACTGATATCTCAAGATAAAGGTCACCGTTTGGCCCGCCGTTTCTTCCCCGTTTGCCCATGCCGGCAAGCCTGATTCTGTTGCCGGATTCGATTCCGGCGGGAATTTTCACCCTGATACTTCGGGGAACGGATTTGCTGCCGCTGCCGCCGCAAGCCCGGCACGCCGAGCCGCCCAATCGACCCCGCCCAAGGCAGCGCGGACAGGGCCGCGAAACCGAAAAGGAACCCTGGGAAAAGACTATATGCCCCCGACCATTGCATTCGGGACAAACCGAAACCGCTCTGCTTGCAATTATCCCGCTGCCGCCGCAGACATCGCAGGCTTCTTCATGTTCAATCCGAATTGTTTTTTCCGTCCCCCCGGCCGCTTCTTCAAATGTCAATTCCACGGTCGCCACGACATCGTCTCCGGGGCTGGGCGCGTTCGACTGCTGTCGGAATCCGAACGGAGAGTCGGCGCCTGCGCCGAACAGCTACGAGAAGATATCGGCGAAAGAGCCGAAACCGCCGGCCTCGAAAAAATCCCTCGACGACGACCTGCCGCCGAACATCGACATGATATCTTCAAAAGAA
>CAZHVC010000451.1:0-1778 GCA_964535765.1 uncultured Ignavibacteria bacterium
CCTGTTTTTCAGGCAATTTCTGGTAGATTTTTTTCGCTCGCATGGAAACTGGCCGGTCTGGGATCCGTTTATCCACGCAGGCATGCCTTTCATAGAAAGTATCCATGGCGATATTTTTTACATACCGAGCTTCATAGTCTATCTGGTGCTTGGGGTCAATTACGGATGGGGTTTTTTGCTTGCCCTGCATGCATTCGCCGCGGGGGCGTTCATGCTGCTGTTTTTGAAAGAAATCGGCGTCCGCGGCAAGGTGGCTTTCCTCGGCGGAATGATATACATGATGGCGCCGTTTTTCATCTCGCTCGTATTCGCCGGACACAACGGCAAATTTTTCGTAATCACCTTGACTCCGCTTCTTTTTTATATGTATCTGAAAGCAACGAACACCGGGAAGTTGATCTTTTATCTTGCCCTCGCGTTCATAATGTTTTTGGTGATGACCACCCCCCATATGCAGCTGGCCTATTTCCTGTTCTGGGCGCTGGGCGTCTTCGTGATTTTCGATTTGGTCGGCAGATGGCGCCGGGAAAAGAAATTGCCGTTCAGGCCGCTTGGGTTATTCGGGATATCGGTGGCGCTGGGGATTTTGCTGTCGCTGGTACAGTTCCTCGCCCCTTACCAATACTTGAAACAATATTCCATGCGGACGATCCGCAGCGAATCTGGCAAAGGGTACGAGTATTCCACCTCATGGTCGATGCACTGGGAAGAGGCGGCCGCCAATTTCTTCCCCGAGTTCTGCGGTGACGACATTTCCGGTCAAAAACAAACTTACTGGGGCCGGAATCCATTCAAGCTGAACTCGGAACACGTAAGTATCGTGGCTTTATTCCTGAGCATTCTGGGAATCCTTTTATGGAAAAAACCCGATAAATGGTTTTTCCTGATTGCGGCCGTCGTCGCCGGCCTGTTTTCGCTCGGGGCCAATACTCCGTTTTTCCGGATTTTCTACCTGATTCCGGGGATCAGCAGTTTTCGCGCTCCGAGTCTGGCCACGTTTGTTTTCGGCTTTTCGCTGGTTACTCTCGGATCGATGGGCCTCGAGGCGTTTCTTGATCGTCAAAAAGACGACCGAGACTTCAAGAAGGCTTGGTCGATCTTTACCTATGCCTGTATCGCCTACAGCGCAATCGCTCTTATCCTGATAATTTTCCAGATGGGGTTTTTCAATATCTGGTTTTCCATAACGGGATATGATCCTGAGCCGCGTAAACTTGACACCTTGCGCCAGGCCCTCGACAATATCACGATCGGTGCGGTAATCAGCTTGGTGTTCGTATGGGTGCTTTTCGGTCTGCTGCGGTACACGCTGGAAAGGAAAATCAAATCGGATATGCTCGTATCGGTCGTTGCGGCGATGGTGGCTGTTTATATGTGGAGTTTCGATTCGCGATATATAATGACGATCAATCCGAAACAGCATCTCGGCCGGACGCCGATCGTCGATTTTTTCAAAACCCGGCAGCAGACGGAAGGACCGTTCAGGGTCATGGTTCTGCCGCAGACTTTGCCCGATTATTATCTGGCTTATCATCATATAGAAGAGCTTTCATTCAGTCAGATGCACGGGAATCATCTGGCCAGTTTCGAAAAGCTCGCCGGCAACAGGGGCACGACTTACGGATTGGTGTTTCAACCGGTCCAGGATCTTTTCAATATCAAGTATTTCGTAAGCCGGCAGCAATTGCCGCCGCAAAGATTCAAAGAAGAGGCAAAATTCGGCGAAATCAGAATCTACCGTAACTTGACCGCCCTGCCGAGGGCGTTCCCCGTTTACG
>CAZHVC010000452.1:0-1778 GCA_964535765.1 uncultured Ignavibacteria bacterium
GCCGCCGGCTTCAGGCTTGATTTTTCCGGCGATATCTATTATCTAATTTCCATGCAATCAGTCGACATTCGCCAGGGATTTCTCGATTATTTTGCCGCCAACGGCCATCGGGTTGTCCCCTCGTCGCCGGTTATCCCCCAGGATGATCCGACCCTGCTTTTCACCAATGCCGGAATGAATCAATTCAAAAATGTTTTTATCGGCCTGGAAAAACGGGATTATTCGCGGGCGGTATCGGTTCAAAAATGTATCCGTGCCGGCGGCAAGCATAACGATCTGGATCAGGTCGGTTTCACGGCCCGGCACCAGACTTTTTTCGAAATGCTCGGAAATTTTTCTTTCGGCGATTATTTTAAGGCCGAGGCCATTTCATTCGCCTGGGAACTGGTCACCAAAATCTACTGCCTCGATCCTAAACGTCTTTATGCGACGGTTTTCAACGAGGACGAAGAGGCCGAAAGATTGTGGCGGAAAATCGCCCCCGAGTTGAAAGACCGGATCCTGCGTTTCGGCGAAAAAGATAATTTTTGGGCTATGGGCGATACCGGACCGTGCGGCCCTTGTTCGGAAATCCATTTTGACAGGGGCGATCATATACCCGGCCGATTGAACGGCGAGGGCGACCGCTTCATGGAAATCTGGAATCTCGTTTTCATGCAATACAACCGCGACGAGGCCGGCAACTATACTCCGCTGCCCAAGCCGTCGGTCGATACGGGTGCTGGACTCGAACGGTTATGCATGGTGATTCAAAACGTCGATTCGAACTATGATACCGATCTTTTTCGCCCAATGCTTGAAAAAATCGAACAACTTTCCAACAGGGAATATAGGCGGTCGCAAGAAGGGATCGCTCATCGGGTGATCGCCGATCACACCCGAGCGCTGGCTTTCGCGATCGCCGATAACGCGATCATATCGAACGAGGGCCGGGGTTATGTGTTGCGCAGGATTCTGCGACGGGCCGCCCGTTACGGCCATCAACTGGGGTTGACCGAGCCGTTCATTTACAGTCTGGTGGCGCCGCTGGCCGAAAAGATGGGGCGGGTTTATCCGGAATTGATTTCGCAGCGGGGCCGCATTGAGCTGGTGATAAAATCCGAAGAAGAGCAATTTAATCGGACGTTGGGTAACGGCTTGGCGCGGTTCGAGGAGATCGCCGGTCGGGCGACTAAAGTGATTAGGGGTGAAGACGTATTCAAATTGTACGATACTTATGGTTTTCCGCCGGACTTGACCGAGATTATGGCCCGGGAAAAAGGCTTGGCTATCGATTGGGGAGGGTTCGAAAAGGAACTCGAAAATCAGCGGGAGCGGTCCCGGGCGGAAAGCAAGTTCAAGAAAGTCGCCACCTTGGACAGCGCGGCCAGGGCCAGAAAGCCGGGTATCGAAAAATTCCTTTACGACAAAAACGAGCTGACAACCATTGTTCTGCTTGGAAAAGTTGACGATAATGCGTGTCAATTGATTCTCGAACAAACCCCTTTTTATGCGGAAAGCGGCGGGCAGGTCGGCGATACGGGCGAAATTTCCGGTGAAGGTTTCACGGTGCGGGTAATCGATACGCAGAAAATCAATGAAGAACATGTTCATGTCGGCGAGATCGTCAAAGGCGGATTACCGGAGCCCCTTGAAGGTATCGAAGTAAAAGCCGTTATCGATGCCGGGCGCCGCGCCGATATCCAGCGCAATCATACTGCCACCCATCTTCTTCACAGAGCGTTAAGGATGGTTCTTGGCGATCATGTAAGTCAGTCCGGTTCGTTGGTTGCCCCGGA
>CAZHVC010000453.1:0-1777 GCA_964535765.1 uncultured Ignavibacteria bacterium
ATCTGAATTTTTCGCGGCGACCGAAATCGTTTTCCCTCTTGCTCTGGGGATGGTCGCCTACGGCCTTTTCTATTTTTTCGCCACCGGTGCATTTATTGAGAAAAATACGCTCAAATTACTTCCGGCCATTTTGGTTGCCATGTTGCTGAATATCCCGGCTAATTTGATTCTTACTCCTATTTACGGCGCGCAAGGGACAGCTTGGGTATCCCTTATTACCTATGCGACCATGGCCATTGCGATGTTTGCAATATCGAGATCATGGGAAGTCATCGGTTTCGATGGGATTGCCATAACGAAGCTGCTGATAATAAATTCGCTGGCCCTCGTTATCGGCCGAAGCTTTATCAAAATAGGTGGGCTTACGGCTTACATTTCGGCGATTGCGGTTTTCCTCTCAGTGCCGTTTGCGCTTATGAAATCAGGCGCAATATCGCCCGAAATAATAAAGTCGATTTTCAATTCCAAAGCGCTTTCCCGGAGAGAATCGAATTTGAATGAATCGCTATATCCTCATGAAAAAACGCCGGTTTGATTGACAATCGACGATTTTCTATGCTTTTCGACGGCTGCGACACTAATCTCTTGACTACTGAATTAAGGATAATAAATTAACGCAGTCGGTTATTACGGCAAGCCCGTGGTAGGCGATACTAATTGTCCCAATGCCGGAGTGGTGAAACTGGCAGACGCGCTGGACTCAAAATCCAGTGGGGCTCAAACCCCGTGTCGGTTCGATTCCGACCTCCGGCATGTTTTTTTCGAGCTGTGAACTTGATCCGCCATAAAATCATTATCCGGTTGCGGACCGCCGGATCCGTCTTTTGAAATAATTAAAAGGCGGGCCAAAATGACCCGCCTTCAGGAACCACATCACCACACCACCTCAACCAATCCTCAACTCCCATTCACCCATCAATACTGCCCGAAAGGCAGTACCTTCTCCGCCTACGATAATAATTTATTGATCTGGCCAAACTCTGTCAACTATTTTATGAGAAATATTTCACAAAATAATGGATAAACCGGTTTATTATGGGTGAATATCGACCCCTATTTACCTAATTAATAACAGTCGATTAGGCGAATTCGGAAAGAAAGAGCTATCAGGACGAAGCCGATGCAGAAGAGATTTTTTGCCGCCACAGGGCTCTTTGAAGCGCCGCCTCAGCCCTTTCGACATCCAGATCTGGCGAATTTCTGTTTTTCAGCCTGTCTCTGGCTCTTTTTTCGGCTGCCTGCGCTCTGGCAACATCAATCTCGGATGGTTTTTCGATAGCATCAGCGAGGATCGTACACACATTGCCGGAAACCTCAAGGAATCCCCCTGACAGGAAAAAGATGTATTCCCCGCCGGTTGAATCCTTCAATTCGAGCCTACCCGGAACCAGCGGCGTTATCAACGGCGCATGATCGGTAAGTATCCCCAGATAACCGAGAAGACCCGGGGCAATTACCGACTTGACATCTTTTTCAAAAATGATTTTTTCCGGCGTAACCGCGGTGCATCTGAACATGCTATCTGCCAGCCTTCAGTTGTTCAGCTTTTTCGATTACTTCTTCAATCCCGCCGACCATATAAAAGGCCTGCTCTGGCAGGTCATCGTGCTTGCCCTCGATCACTTCCTTGAATCCTCTGATCGTGTCTTCGATTTTGACGTATCTTCCCTGTTTCCCGGTGAACGCCTCGGCCACGAAAAACGGCTGAGAAAGGAATTTCTGAATTCGGCGCGCCCGGTGTACAATTACCTTATCTTCTTCCGAAAGCTCCTCGATT
>CAZHVC010000454.1:0-1769 GCA_964535765.1 uncultured Ignavibacteria bacterium
TCGGCGAACTTGTCGACTTTCCGGCCGGAATGGCTTCCGCAATAGTCGACCGCTCGCACCAGGTCGGCGCCGACCACGTTCAATACGAACTCGCCGCTCGAACGAATCATCTCGAAAGAATGGCGGCTTTCCCTCACTGAAATCGACAGCATCGGCGGCTCCGAACAAACCACGCCGCACCAAGCGATCGTTATGATATTCTGACTTTGGCCGAATTGGCCGCAACTGACCAGCACCGCCGGCAGCGGAATCAACAATGGTGTCGGGGGAAGGCTTTTTTTACTCATTATTTTCCTCCTCGGCGTTTTCGCCCAGGTAAATATACCGATCTATCAACTTCACGTACGGCGACCATCTCTTATCGTCCGGATTTTTCTTGTTCATCGCTTTCAAAATCCCCCCCACCCGTGAATCCAGCAGGTCGGCCAGATAAAGGACGTTGGCCTCGAGCGTCTGCGGCACGACCGGCGACCCTTGCTCCAGTGTCCCTTGATGCGACAAGACAAGATGACGCACCAGTTTCTTTTTCTCCGGCGGAAAATCGCTCAACCGCGCCAGCTTGCCGGTAATTATCCGGTCGGCGATAACGATATGCCCGATCAGCCGCCCCTCATCGGTGTAGTCGAAATAATTCTCCAGGGAATACGTGTCTATCTTGCCGATATCGTGAAGGAGCGCTCCGGCGATCAGCAGGTCCCCGCGCAACTGGGTATAAATCGAACAAGCCGCCTGACAGATTGCGGCTACTTTGAGCGTATGCTCGGCCAGTCCCCCCACGTACGAATGGTGCCACAATTTGGCCGCCGGCGCATAGGTGAATTTCGGCCTGATCATGCCATCGCTGAATATCTCCGTCAAAAGCATCCGATAATGAACGTCGGCAATCCCCGAAACGATCGCATCGATCCGAGCCATCTGCTTCCTGGGATCGACCGGCCCGGCCGGCAGATAATCGAGCGGGTCGTAGTCTTTGCTCGATACCGGCATCATCGATTGGACGGTAACCTGCGGCACGTCCCGAAAAGTGCCGACCGTCCCCTGGATCTGCACGATGCTGCCCGGCCTGAATCTGGCGGCTAACTCTCGGACATTCTCCCAGCAAACCGCCGGGATCCGCCCCGATTTGTCCCCGATTTCGAGACTGAGATAACGACCGCCGCTGTATTCTTTCAACTCCAGCCGGCGGATTACAAAGCTGTCGTTAACCTCCGCTCCGGGCGTCAGTTCATTTGTCCATTGGCTCTTCATGGCACCCTCCGTCTGCGGCGACAATCAGTAATCGGTGCGCCAATAAAATAATGCCGTCATCGCCAAAGTAAAGCATTTCCATGCGTCGCCGCCGACAAAAGCCTTGTTAACGAAAGCGGACGTTTGATATAATCCCCCTGATGAAAAGAATCTGGTTTTACGTGATTCGGGAATTGTTCTGGCCGTTTTTGTTCGGAATCCTGCTCAGCACTTTCGTGCTGATAATGGACGCCATCCTCGATGTGATGAATCTGATTATCACCAAGGGCGTTCCGACACCGGTCGTCCTGGAGTTTTTCGGCCTGAGTCTTGCCTATATGTTGGCGCTGTCGGTCCCCATGGGCGTCCTCGTCGGCGCGATCATGGGCTTCGGCCGATTGTCCGCCGACAACGAGATGATCGCCTTCAATGCTTGCGGCGTTTCGTTGATCGATATCATGGCCCCAGGTCTGGTAATGAGCCTCGTCATCGCCGCCGGCCTTACCTGGTTCAACAATTATATACTGCCCGAGGCCAACCAC
>CAZHVC010000455.1:0-1766 GCA_964535765.1 uncultured Ignavibacteria bacterium
TGATATACCACTGCCCCGGACGAGCATTGCATAATGTGATTGCGCCGTGATCTGCGCCGTTGTCCGATAATTTTCTCATCTCGGGTTTCCTGTCGGATATTTCGACACTTTCATTAATCTAATTAAATTAGCTACGGCTAACGAGTCAAGCACTTTAGAGAATTATTTCACTAATGCCGACCGGACCGCCGCAAGCGCAATCGGTCGGCCGGTTCAGCGCCGCCGAAATCGAAAATTCGAGCCAACGACCGGCCCCAAAAAAATAAGGGGCGCCTTGGGCGCGCCCCTGTCGATCCCCATAACCTTAAAACCGTATGATCAATTGCCCACGGTCATGGTGATCACGATCTGGGCTTGAATGCTGTCGTCAAACGGCACCGGCGAGGCGATCGCATAAATGTAGAAATCGCCGACTTCCTTCACGTAATGAAAAAGCGAATCGAGATTGTGCATATATTGATAGCTGTCGTTCCAGCCGATCAGAACCGAATCGTTCGCCGGAACGGGCGGGGTTTCTAAAACCTTTATGGCATTGTCTTCGATTTGATCGACCGTCGTGTAGGAGCCGTTCGAGGAGATATATATCCCAGCCGTGCTGGCCGCATCCTCCCGGTTCCAGATTCGGGCCACGAAACTTACGGCGTCGATACTTTTGATCTTGTCGATTTTATCGGCGTAGTCTTCGTTCTCATTGAGATTCAGGTGAAATTTGCCAATATTACTATTACGCGTTACGCCGATATCGACATCTTCGATTATGGTGATTTGGCCGGTAATCAGACAACCGGAAATAAGTAATCCGGAGAAGGCGATCAGGCCGAACAAAAATATTTTTTTCATTTTATCTGGCTCCGTTTCTACATCGGCCCGATGCCGATATGATAATTGACTCCGACGAACCAGAGCAGCGCTTTCCAGGAACCGCTTTCGCCCGTGGGCGCGATGTCGAACATGGCCCGCCCCTCGATCCCCAGCTTCATCGGCAGAACGACCTCCAAGCCCGGCCCGAACGAGTAGGTCGTCTTCGATATTTCACCCTGATTTTCACGTTTCCATTTGTAGGAACCGAGCGAACCGACGAGGTAGAAGTTTACGCCTGTGCCGGAGGTTTTGCCCAAGTAGGCATCTATCCCCAGCGAAGTGACGCTTCCGCCGTCTTTGGTATCTGGGCCGTAGAAGAAGTCCTCGGAGGGGTCGCCGTATTTTCTCCCCTGATAATGTCCACCTACGGCAAAAAACGCGATCGGCGAATATTTCGCCTGAAAACCGATCAGGGAACCGCTTTTGGCGTCTTTGTTGGCCAGCGGCATGTTCATCCCGAAAAACGGGCCGACTGAAATGTCGCTGAGCGCATGGGCGCTGGCCGCCAAGGCCAATAAAATCAGTAACGCCGGTAATTTCACTTTCATCAACGCTCCTTTTGTTTATGTACTTATCGGTCAAACGGCTGAATCGTGAATTCCTCTGCCTGAAAACAATAATCGATTAACCCCGCTGCCAGACCAGCCTTTGTCGGCGGCCAAGCGTGATGCCGATCCATTGTATTTCATTTTGGCGATATTGGCAAATAGATTATCATTTATGGGCGATCGCCTCAATCTCGATTTTGGCATCGCGGGGAAGGCCGGCTACGGCCACCGCGGCGCGCGCCGGAAGAATTCCCTTGAAATATTCGGCATAAATTTTATTGACCTCGGCATAGTCTCCGATATCGGCCAGATAAACGGTAACTTTCAGCACCTTGTCGAACCCGGCGAGCAGCGCGC
>CAZHVC010000456.1:0-1761 GCA_964535765.1 uncultured Ignavibacteria bacterium
GGGATACGCTGCCACCTCAGTTAAGCAAAATCAACTCGCCAGATTCCACCAAAATCGAATTGGAGTTTTCTTGTCGGCTGGATGAAAAATCAGCCCTTGATACGACCAATTTCCGGATAATGCCGGCAGACAACCCCTCGGACTCGGTCAAACCCGCTTATTCCCTTTTTGTCGATGATTCGCATAAGATAATTCAACTAGGCGGACTAAGCCTGATTCCGAAACGACATTATAGAATCGATTGTCTGAATTTGATCTCCTTTTCAAATACGAAAGCCGAATCGCTGAGCCAGAGATTTGCCGCTGGATCGGCCGACACGATCCGCCCGAAATTAAGTCATGGCAAGCCCCCGGAATCGGCCAAAGCGATCGCCTCGAACACCGAATTCGAACTTCTCTTTTCGGAGGCGATAGATACCGCCGTTGCGACAACGGCCGTGAATTTCGTCGATTCCGCCGGATCCACATTGGCTCCGAATTGCCTATGGAGCGGCCTAAATAGAGCAGTCTTACGGCCGAGTCTCCCGCCCGGGGAAACATACTCTTTGACAATAGATCAGAGCAGAATTATAGACATGGCGGGCAACGCAATGGGGGATTCTCTGCTTGCATTCAAATACGCCGTCGCCCCTGGCGACACTTTCGGCGAGCTAAGCGGCAGAATAATCGGTCAGAATCAAAGTCGCCGGTATATCGTGCAGCTTACCGATAAGGTGCATGATACGATATTCGTTTCCTGCGCGCCGGACGGGAGATTCACGCTCGGGCAGTTATTCCCCGGCACTTATTGGATGTTGATATTGGCGGATATCGACGGCGACAGCCGATTCAACCCGGGTCGGCATGATCCGTTTCAGTTCGCCGAGCCGCTGTTTCAATATCCGGACAGCGTTATCATAAGGTCGCGCTGGGAAACCGATCTGGGAGATATTTTTTTCGGCGGCCGGTGACATTGGGATGCGCGGATCTTGGCGACCCGATCATTTGCACTCCTTGATGCGCCTGGCGGTTGACCAAACCGCCCCACCCACGATTAAAAGCAATCCCAGCCATACCAGATTTATCAACGGCTTGATTCCGATGTCGAGCACGATCAAAAGTTTCTCCTCGAACTCGGCGGCACTTTCCTTATCGGTCAAGCCGATCATGATCAGACCTTGATCGGCGCTGATTTTAAGCAGGTAGATCCGCCGGTTATCGCCTTCGATGATTGCCGGAATGTATCCCGGATTTTCCCCCGAGGCGATGAATTTGGAAACAAGCGATTGTTTCTTGCCATCGGCTGTTTCCACGGTGAGGTCGGCGCCGATCTGCATCATACCGCCGGCCATATGCGTACCGACATCGAAACGGTTGAAAGTAATATTGAGGCCGCCGATACTGCGGCTTTCTCCCTTGGCTAATATCAAAGTGTTGTTCTGACTTACGCCGGCCGATTTTATTTCTTCCGGCGAAATATACAGGTCATAAAGCAGATACTTCTTTATGAAAGGATTGCGCACCAACCCCTGATTGCTTTGCAGAAACACCGGCGTGGCCGCAAATATCGATGAGCCACCGTCAACCGTGAGATTGGCTCTGGTTTTTTCCGGGGAAAGCTGGTCGGTGCCGTGGAATTTGATCAGAAAATTGAAAGCCTCGGCGGCCGATCCCTGTTCAATACTGACTTTTCGCTGCGATGAATAAGCGGCCGAGGCGATAATGCCAATAAACATCATTGCTACGCCGGCATGAATCAAGTCCGCTTGGATCGAGCGATTC
>CAZHVC010000457.1:0-1754 GCA_964535765.1 uncultured Ignavibacteria bacterium
TCGACCCATTCGTACGAACAAACACAACCTGCGCCGGCGCCGCCCGAAGAGGTCTTGCCGGTAATAATCCATTACCCGGTGGCAGAAATCCCCTCGGGAAAAGATTTCATCATAACGGCCAATGTCAAAGAAATCGGCATGGGTACACCCATTATCCATTACAGATTCGGAAACAGCAAAAAATACATGACCAACGTTCTCAAACCGAAATCGCCGGGCAATTATGAGTTCAAGATTTTGGCGGCCGCCCTGACCGATAAGAAGATCGAATATTATATCGAGGTCATCACCGGTTCAAGAATTTTGGCGACCTATCGCAGCGCCGAGAATCCGGTCGTCGTTTCAATCAAATCTTCAGGGGGCGGCAACTCGCTTCTGATCGTCGGCCTTTTGTTGGGGCTGGCGATCGTGGGAGTCAAGGTGGCCTCCGCCGTCAAATCCAACGATCCGAATCACCACCGGCCTGAAATCACCGTCAAAAAAGCTTCCGGCAAACCAAGCAAAAGGGATCAATCGGTGAAAGCCCTGCGAAAATGACCTTTGTCTGCATTTTTTGATGCGCCAATGAAAACGCCGAGCATTCGCCCGGCGTTTTCAATTGGTATTCCCTTAAGCTGTTTCGGCGGACCCCCGCGGTATATCCCCGCTACTCTCTGCTGTATTTTTTGACGCCGGTCACATAGATATTGTCGCCGTAACAATCCTGAGCGACGATGGCCGGAAAATCTTCGACTTTCAACCTGCGGACAGCCTCCGCCCCCAGATCTTCGTAGGCGATCAACTCGACTTCCTTGATTTTTTCGGCGATCAGGGCGCCTGCGCCCCCCACGGCCACCATGTATACCGCTTTATGCTTTTTCAAGGCCTCGACGACTCCGGCACCCATCTCCCCCTTGCCCACCATTCCCTTGAGTCCGGCGGCTATCATCTTAGGAGAATAGGCGTTCATTCGTCCGGAGGTTGTCGGTCCGGCGGAATTTATCACCTGCCCGGGTTTGGCCGGAGCGGGACCCACGAAATATATGATCTGTCCTTTTATATCGAACGGCAGCTTTTCGCCCTTATCGAGCAGCTCGGTCATTCTCTTATGCGCGGCGTCTCGGGCTGTATAGAGATAGCCGGAAATAAGCACTCTGTCGCCTGCCCTTAAATTTTCGACCGATTCATCGGTCAACGGAGTCATGATCTTTTTATATTCCATGCCGCACCTCAAATAACGATGGTTTTGTGACGGGCCGAATGGCATTGAGTATTGACGGCTACCGGAAGGCTGGCGATATGACATGGCGCCGCCTCTATATGCACGGCGATCGCCGTAATCCTGCCGCCAAGCCCCTGCGGTCCCACACCCGTATTGTTTATCTTTTCGAGAAGCCTCGATTCCATATCGGCGTAGTATGGATCAGGATGTCGGCTGCCGACCGGCCGCAATAAGGCGTGTTTGGCCAACCGGGCGACATGATCGAAAGACCCGCCTATACCCACGCCGACGATGAGCGGCGGGCAAGGATTGCCTCCGGCTATGCGGATCGTCTCGACCACGAAATCGATCACTCCCTGTTCGCCGTCGGACGGTTTGAGCATTTTTATCCGGCTCATATTTTCGGAACCGCCGCCTTTCGGTAAAATCGTGATTTCTATCTTATCTCCTGCTACTATAGAAGTCGATATGACGGCTGGGGTATTATCGCCGGTGTTCTTGCGGCGCAACGGATCGGCCACTATCGACTTGCGCAGATATCCCTCTTGATAAC
>CAZHVC010000458.1:0-1736 GCA_964535765.1 uncultured Ignavibacteria bacterium
CGGCGTTCGAGAATCCCGGACTGTTCACGCGGGATCGATATAATCAGCCCACCCGAAGTTTGAGCATCGCATAGTATCTTTTTTCGGTTCAACGGTATTGACTCGTCCCAATCAACCAAACCGGAGGCATGGTTGAGATTGGCGTTGGTGCCGCCGGGAAACAGATCCAGCTCAGCCAATTTCTTTACACCGTTCATCAAGGGCACCGCCTCACAATCGACCACCGCCGATACCCCAGAAGCGTTCATCATCTCCAGCAAGTGGCCGATCAAGCCATAACCGGTGACATCGGTGGCCGCCCCGGCCCCAGCCTCAACGGCCGCCCTGGCCGATTGTCTGTTGAGGGTGGCCATCTCTTCAATCGCTTCAGCCACGATATTTTCGGCGACCTTCTTTGCCTTGGCCGCAGTCGTAATCAGACCGGAACCGATCGGTTTGGTTAGGTAAAGCAGATCGCCAGGCTTACTGGCCGCATTGGTCATCAACTTATCGATTTCCACCTTGCCGGTTACTGCCAAACCGTAAAACGGCTCCTGGTTTTTCACCGAATGGCCGCCGACAACCGGAATCCCCGCCTGCCGGGTGACATATTGACCTCCTGAGAGTATTTCGACCAGCACTTCAAGCGGCAATTTATTCTCGGGAAAGCCGACGATATTCAAGGCGGCTATCGGCTCGGCACCCATGGCGTAGATGTCGGACAAGGAATTGGCAGCCGCAATGCGGCCGAAATCCCACGGCGAATCGACCACCGGCGTAAAATAATCGACCGTTAACACGATCCCTGTACGCTCATCATAGCGCACCACCCCGGCGTCATCGAAATAGGTCGTTCCGACGATTACATCCGGAAATTGTTCTATTTTTATCTGACCCAGCACCTGAGCCAGCGCCGTCGGCGAAAACTTGCTCGCTCAGCCGGCGCAGGCCGCGTATTCGGTCAAACGTATTTTCTTTTCGTTCACCGTCACCGGACTTTCGTTAAAGATCGGTTTTCTCATTCAATTTCGAACGTTGACGGCCTATATACTAACATATTCAGATCAATGTTTCAACGATAAAAACCTATGCAAAATAAGCAATTTGCGTTAAATTATTATCATTGAAACCAGGCTTGTTGGAATCAGGTATAATTTGCGGAAGTGACGGTGATGATTAGATGAAATCGATTAAGATAATCGGCATTTTTCTCATTGTGGTTTTGGGGGCGTTCCTCGGTTCGGTTTCCACTTACGGAATCTTGAAATTAATCGAAAGTTGGAAAGGGAAATTTCCCGCCGCTGAAGCGATGCGGGAAGAAGCGTCCGACACTGACACGGTCGTCGGGGTTGCGCCGACCGAAAAAGCGGGCACGGCGGTGACCGAATCGAGACGGAATGCGATCGTGGAGGCCGCCAGAAAAGTCGGACCGGCTACGGTTTCAATATCGGTGACACAAACACAGGTTTATCGCCAGACCAATCCGGGGTTCGGAGCCGATTTCTGGGACTTCTTTTTTTACGGACCGCGCGAATACCGCCGTAAAACCCACTCGCTCGGTTCAGGCATCATTATCAACCCCGAGGGGTATATTCTCACCAATGATCATGTGGTCCGCGGCGCCGATGAGATAACGATCACACTGACCTCCGGCGAGCAATTCAACGGCAGGCTGATCGGCAGTGATGAAACGACCGATCTGGCGGTCCTGCGGATAATGTCAAGCAGGACCGATTTCCCCTACGCCCGGCTGGGCA
>CAZHVC010000459.1:0-1712 GCA_964535765.1 uncultured Ignavibacteria bacterium
AACCGGATAGGGTCGGTTCACCCCGGGAGGGTTCTTCCTCGACCATTTCGATATGGCCTCGATAGCGTTGATCAGCTCGTTCACGTTCTCCTTGCGCACGTCGGCTTCGGGGGTATCCTCGTCCTCGAGCATTTCAATATAGCCGATTTTTCGGATCAGTTCGGCGGCCAATTGAGCGGGCGGCAAACCGGAGGCGGCGGTTTCGGCAATGAGCGTATGAAGTTTTTTCAATTCGGTTTTTTGTTTTCCCGCAAAACCGGCTTTTTCCGGATCGCCCATGATTTCGAAGATCGGTTTTTGCAATTTCGACGATTCGGCGGAAAGCCGGGCAAGTGTCGCCTCGCCTAGACCGCGTTTGGGGATATTTATAATCCGGCGTAACGACTCCTCATCGCTTGGATTGACGATCAGCCTGAGATAAGCCAGTATATCCTTGACCTCTTTGCGCTCGTAGAAGCGGATACCGCCGACGATATTGTAGGGGATCCCCGAGTCGCGCAGGGCGTCCTCAAGCACTCGTGATTGAGCGTTGGTGCGATACAGAACGGCGAAATCACCGGCTTTTTTTCCTCCCCGTAGGCCGTGCTTGATTTTTTCGGCGATGGCGGCCGCCTCGTCGCGCTCATCTCCGCAGAGAAGAAGGCCGATAAGGTCTCCCCCTCGTCGCCGAGTGAACAGATGTTTTGGTTTTCGGTCGCTTATTTTGTTGGCCACGCCGAATGCCGCCTCAAGCACGACTTTGGTGGAACGGTAATTTTCCTCAAGCGTGATGACGCGGCAGCCGGGGAAATCGTGCTCGAAATCCAGAATGTTGCGTATGTCGGCTCCCCGCCAGCCGTATATCGCCTGATCATCATCGCCGACGACGCAGAGGTTCCGTTTTTCTCCGGCCAGAAGCTTTATCAGCCGATATTGCGCGTGGTTGGTATCCTGATATTCATCGACGAGCACCTGGGTGAATTTGTCGCGATAATAATCGGCCAGCTCCGTATCTTTTTCCAGCAAAGCCACCGTCACCCCGATAAGATCGTCGAAATCAAGAGCGTTATTTTTGACCAATTGCTTTTGATACTCTTCATAGATCGCCGCAATATTGTTTTCGATATAATCGCCGGCGGCGGCCGCCAGGTCGGCGGCGGTGAGCAGGTTGTCCTTGGCTCGACCAATGCGGGCCTGAGCCGCCCCCGGCGACGGCTGCCCCTGAGGAATATTAAGTTCCTTTATCACCCTCTTGATCAAGGCAAGACTGTCGGCCTCATCATAGATCGTGAAATCGCGTTTGTAGCCGGCCCTGTCGTAATGAATCCGCAGAATCCTCGCACACAGCGAATGGAAGGTCGAGAGCCAGACCAGACGGCCGCGGTCGCCGAGCAAAGCAATCACCCGCTCCTTCATTTCACCGGCGGCCTTGTTGGTGAAAGTGACGCCAAGCACCTGGTCGGGGCGCACCGCACCGGTGGCAATCAGGTGAACGATTCTATGCGTGATTACCCTCGTTTTGCCGGATCCCGCTCCCGCCAGAACCAACAGCGGCCCATCGATATGGAGCACCGCCCGACGTTGCGGCTCGTTCAACTCTTTCAAATAGGCGGCGATCATGGCGACAATTATAATAAAATAAAGTTCAATATCAGCCGAAAATTAAATCGGCGGCCCGCCTCTAACCGCCAAAGTTGTCCTTGACATCGCAGGGGGGCAACCTAAATTAGTCA
>CAZHVC010000460.1:0-1703 GCA_964535765.1 uncultured Ignavibacteria bacterium
TCTGGGTTTCATACAATTTCAACCATCGGAGTTTTTCAAGGTGGCTGCGGTGATCTATTTGGCGAACTTGGCGGCGAAGGTTCATTTGCGGCAGCTTACGCCTAAGAAGCTTTTATTCAGGGCGATTATACCGGCGATGGGGCTGGTCCTGATAATCAAGCAGCCCGACCTCGGGACGCTGACGGCGGTTTATGTGATAATAGCGGCCATCTCGTTTATCGCCGGCTTGAAAATGCGCTATATAGCCATGGTTACCGCCGCGATCCTGGTTATGGGTTCGCTGCTGGTGTTCGGTAAGGGTTACGAAAAAGACAGGATAACCGATTATGCGGCAATCCTGCAGAACCCGTTGGCCGATCATACCCGGCCGGGACTGAGTGGCGGATTCTACCAGGTGAAACAATCGCTGATCAGTATCGGTGCGGGAGGGCTGTTCGGGCGGGGCCTCGGCGAAGGCAGCCAGAAGAATCTCTTTCTACCGGCTCCGCATACCGATTTCATATTCGCATCGTCGGCGGAAGAAGGGGGGATGCTTCTTTGCTTTTTCATCCTTGGTTTGTATATGATGTTTTTTTTCGGTGCGATAAGGGTGGCTTCCCTGGCGACCGATATAGAAGGGCTTTTGTTGGCGGCGGGCATGGCCATTATGATAGTCACTCAAGCCGCCATCAACATCGGTGTGGCGGTTGGGCTGTTGCCGGTTACCGGCATAACCCTGCCGTTTTTCAGCTACGGCGGTTCCTCCCTTGTCATTTCCTGTGCAGCTGCAGGCATTATTTTGTCGGTGGCAAGGCATGGTTGTCGCCCGGAACTTAATCGAGTGAGGATTTGGTGAGAATTTTGTTCGCCGGCGGGGGAACGGGCGGACATTTGATTCCGGCCCTGAACATCGCCCAAATGCTTAAATCCCGACTTGGCGATGCCCAGTTTCTTTTCGTAGGAATCAAGGGCGGCATGGAAAAGAAAATCGTCGAAAGACATGGTTTCTCTATCGAGGAGATCGAAGTGGTCGGTCTGAAACGCGATTTCGGCGGAATGATGGATTTTTCCAAAAAAATTATGCGTGCTTTTTCCCAGGCCGACAAGGTGATCCGCTGGTTCGGGCCGGAGGTGGTCGTCGGAACGGGAGGCTATGTATCGGCGCCAGTAGTGCTGGCGGGCAAAAGAAGGCGGAGCCGGACCTTGATTCAGGAGCAAAATGTCTTTCCCGGTCTGGCCACCCGGTTTCTCGCTCGCTTTGCCGATCGGATTTGTCTGGCCTTCGAAAGCTCGAAAAAATATCTGCACGGCATTCGGAATATCGTCGTCAGCGGCAATCCGCTTCGGCCCGACCTGAGAGTGCCCCGCACAAGAGAAATTTACGAGGGATTCGGCCTTGATCCCGGTAAAAAAGTCTTGCTTGTAACCGGCGGCAGCCGGGGAGCGCAATCGCTCAACGAGGGAATCGGCAGATTTATCTGCGACGGCCTGCTTCCGGAAGACTGGCAATGTCTTTGGCAGACAGGTGCGGATAAGTTCGAGGAAACCGCAAGAAAAATGTATGCCTGCCGCTTTTCCGGCCGGCTGGAGCCTTTTATCGAGCGAATGCCGGAAGCGTACGCCATTGCCGATCTGGTGGTTTGTCGTGCCGGAGCCATGACCATATCCGAATTGCTGGCGCTCGGATTGCCGTCGCTTTTGGTTCCCTATCCGCACGCCGCCGC
>CAZHVC010000461.1:0-1691 GCA_964535765.1 uncultured Ignavibacteria bacterium
GCAACACCCGGTGTGTTTGTTCCTGTATGGTTTTTCCATCAATCTGACCCGTTTGGGGGTCGATAGCGATCTGCCCCGAGCAAAAAATCAGTTTATCGAAAATGAGCGCCTGTGAATATTGAGCCATTGCTTTCGGGGCATTATCGGTTTGAACCGCTTTCTTCATCGTTCCTCCGCCAGAAAAAAATTTGCCATGTCAAGACAGGCAATTTACAATAAACAAGATGATTTGGCAAAAAGTAGCTTACCGCCTCAAAATAAATCCGGAGACCCGCCTGTTGATCTTATTGGGCCTGGTGTTCATGGTTCATTTTCCGCTTTTGTTCAACGATTTTCACACCGATGATTTCTTGGTTCTCAAGATCATGCGCGACGGTTTCGATTGGCAAGCGTTCAAGCATATGGAAAATCCTTTTAATTTTCGGCCGCTCACGAACTTGGCGCTCTTGGTCAGATATCATCTATTGGGCGGGACGGCCGCTCTTTGGTATTTGCTCAATATCGGTTTGCACCTGCTGGTGACGGCGTTCATCCATCGTCTTCTGCGGGATCACCTGGATTGTAACTCGGCATTTTTCGGGGCGCTTTTTTTCGGGATTTATTTCGCCCATTTCGAGGCCGTCCTCTGGCTTTATGGAATCGTTCGTCTGCTTCTGGCTTTATTGGTCTTGATCATTTGGCGAACGATAGTCAGCGGCGAAAAAGCGCCACACGGATGCCGGCTGTACGCGCCGGCGGTTATTTATCTGGCGGCTCTCCTGTGCGTCGAGGATGCTTTACTTCTATTACCTTTCTTCGTGGTGCTCACAGCCGGATCGTCGATCGAGGCCGAAAAAAAGGTGAAAAGGATATTGGGCTTTGCCGCAGCGGCGGCGGTCTATTTCGCTTTCCGGCTGACCCTTACCGGTCAAATCCCGAGCCAATCGGAGTTGTATTATCCCGGATTCCATATGTTGACGAATTTTTTCCGTTACACCGGCTGGTTGCTGTTGCCGCAAATGGATCACCCATATTTTATGCCGTTCGTCGAAAGATATGCGTCGTTTACGATACCATTTATCAAGCCGTTGAATATCGCCGTTTTCGCCGCCACCCTGGTCGCTGCCGTCGTCATCATCAGCCGAGGGAACTCCTTCGAAAAAACCGCGCTGTTGTTTGTATTTATATCGCTGTTGCCGGCTTTGCCACTCGCTTCCAAGGTCAGCAGCAAATTGCTTTACCTCCCCTCAATCGGCGTGGCTATCCTGGCAGGCAGCCTATGGCGAAGGTGCTCACACCGGCTTGGGGGTTTCGGCGGCAAAACGATCACGGTGATAGCCGCCCTTTATTTCAGCTTGCAGGCATTGGCAATCAACCTGACGATCGTATACTATCGCTCGTTGCAGGAAGCCTCCGAAATCATTCTGGAAAAAATCGACGATCTGAAAATCGATTTCAATCATTACGCCTACGTGCTCGTCGACAACGCCCCCGGGCGATCACGTCCCTGGACGCCGTTTCGGCTGCGATACGGTTATCGGGGCGAGGTGAGGGCCCGCAACGAATCCTACGAGAAACAGGTGGATCTTGACAGTTTGATGGTGGAACTGGAAAAGAGAAATATCAGTTTTATCGCTCTCGATTGCAGGAACGAAACAGTGAAAATCTCCCGGATATTCGATCCCGGCAATGACGCCCGATCGGGTTTACCG
>CAZHVC010000462.1:0-1689 GCA_964535765.1 uncultured Ignavibacteria bacterium
GACCTGTTCGACGGTTTTGAACGAGTCGTCCATCATTTCAAGCAGAATGATCACCCCGCCGCCGAGGGCGACTCCGATGAACAAGCCCAAAAGCAGGATTCTGAAACGATTGGGACTGACCGGCGATAGGGGCAAAGCCGCCGGTTGAACTATAACGTATTTCGATTGGGCCTCGATTTTCTTGGCGCTCTGGTCGATAGCCGCAAACTGTGCATGTTGCACGAATAGATTATAGAGATCACGATATCTGGTAACCTCCGATTGCAGGCGATCGAGCGTTACTTCTATGTCGGGGTCACGAGCCAGCTGAGCTTTCAGTCTGCCCATCCCCTTTTCCAGCGCCGTCCGCTTGGCGGTCAAGAAATCTATACGGATATCCAACACCTGGTAACGGGAAATATCGGCCTGAATCGTTTTCGGTTGGTTCGGATATTTCGCGGCTGTGGCGGCTTTTATCTCTTCATCGATTTTCGAAAGCAGGTCGATTGCTTCCTGATTCAAGGTCACCACCTTGTTGTCGCGCCAATCGTAACGGGTCAACATCTCTCCCAGGCGCGGCACGGTGGCCATGAGGTTATTTTTCAGACTGGTTGCCGACGATGGATAGGAAAACGAGGCCGGATCGATTCCGTTGGCATACAGACTGGCCCGTAGATCCGCCTTTTCCTGATCGGCCGTCGCCAAGTCGATATCGATTCCCTGGATCGCCGACAGCAGAGCCCGCAGATTCGCCGCCAACGAGGTCGTGTCTTCCGCGGTGGTGATCAATCCCTGGCGGAAATTCCTGATCCTGTCCTCGGCCGCATATAACTTGTCTCGATAAAGAGAAAGTTGCTCCTCGGTGAACGAAATACTTCCCTGAACACCGGCAAGATCGTGAGCGAGATTTTCCTCGAGATAAATATCGGCCAGAGCTTCTGCCATCCGCTTGGCCATCACCGGCGAATTGGAGGTCGTAGATATCGAGACGAGATTCGTACCCTGAACCTGAACCGATACTCGTTCTCGCAATGCCTGAATGAACATATGCTCGGCCATCTCGGCTGCTGAAACATCCGGCGTATTGCGCAATTCCTCCTCGGCCACCCGGCGGATAGCTTCGGGAACTTTCAGGTCGAGCTTGGTTATCAGTCTGCGCAAAAACGCCGTGGAGCGGATCTGGTTCGATATGGTGGTGCGGATATTGTCGCGATCGGGGTATCCACGGGGTGCGGTTTCGAGGTTTCGGGCAACCGTCGGCGGCAATACGCTTGCCTCATTTATAAGCACGGTCGTCGAGGCCTGATAGATCGGCGTCATGAAATAGGTGGCAAGCAAAGCTGTAAGCGGAATGATGACAACCGGCAGAATCAATAGCCAGCGGCGACGCTTCAGCATCTGCCAATATTCACGGAGATGCAGTTTCTGCTCTTCGGCCATATTAATTGAGTTCCCGTACGAGAATGGTGGTGACTACGGTGGTGATTATACCGGGGATCAAGATTTCCGGCAACCTGTTGACGAACGAAGTGGACGTAGGCTGGTAAGGAATGAAAATGGTATCTTCGGGGCGGATTATATAACGCGCCGGTTTTCCCTCGTTATTGTATTTTTCAAGATCGAAAAACATGACGGTCGAATAGCGCACGTCTTTGGAAACCACCCTAATGTTTTTTATATCGGCGGCGGCGACAATCCCTCCAGCCGAAG
>CAZHVC010000463.1:0-1685 GCA_964535765.1 uncultured Ignavibacteria bacterium
ATTTGAGGCCGCGAACCGTAAAATTCACACAGCCGCCAGAGCCGCCGCAAAACATTGGCCAGGTGCGAACCGAATACGCCCCGGTAGTGATGGATTTCGTCAATCACCACATAACGCAATTTCTCGAACAACTTTATCCAAAGAGTATGATGAGGCAATATTCCGGAATGAAGCATATCGGGATTGGTCACGACTATATGTCCTGCCTTACGGATAGCCGCTCTGGCGCTGGCCGGAGTATCGCCGTCGAAAGTATATGTCTTGATATCCGCTCCGAGCGACCCGACCAAGCCATACAGCTCATCGACTTGATCGGACGACAGGGCCTTCGTGGGAAACAGATAAAGCGCTCTTGCTTCGGCGTCCTCGCCAAGCAAGGTATTGAGAACGGGCAGATTATAACAAAGCGAATTGCCCGATGCCGTGGGCGTGACCACAACGAAATCATGCCCGAGCTGAGCCTGATCGAACGCTTGCTTTTGATGAGAATACAAACGGCTAATCCCCCGCGAATTTAGCGCCGCGATTATTCGCTTGTCGATCGAGGCGGGAAAATCCTCATAGATACCGGGTGCCGCTGGAAAAATTTTCCAGCATTTGATATTGCCCGCCAGGTCTGGGTTTTGCCGGAAATAATCTATGGCCAAATTCAGGTTCATCCGTTGCCTTTCACTGAATATCTGCTCATATGAGCACTATATATAACAGCTTGACCTTTTTGGCAAGTGAATTAAAAGTCGATTTTGAAAAGATTTTGCCGGTAAAACTGGTCAATACAAGGCGATCAGGCGATGCGGACAAGACAATACCCCCGGCAGGACTCGAACCTGCTACCCACTGCTTAGAAGGCAGTTGCTCTATCCACGTGAGCTACGGGGGCTCGGCCATCGGGGTGAGAGGATTCGAACCTCCGACATCTTGCTCCCAAAGCAAGCGCGCTGACCAGGCTGCGCTACACCCCGTGATTATTTCGTTCAAATATATCTATTATATCGTTATCGGTCAAGGGATGTTGGGTCAAGATATTTACCGTAAATATTTATAGCCCGGTCGGCGCACGCTTGATGGGTTTTGAAACCGCAGATCGTTTGGGAAATTACAAGAAGCCCAAGTTGACAATCCCTTTTTTCGAAACTAATATTCTATCATGCCAAAGACAAAAGTCGTGGAAATCCATTCGCGCGCAATCGGCGATAACCCGATTACATATGAGGAGGCACGGAAAATGATTGCCGCCGGGCTGGACCATCTCAGCCCGACGGGGGTCGGCCGAGACCTTCTCGAAAACTTGTTCACCCCATCCGATATTGTCGGCATAAAGGTTAACGCGCTCGCCGGTCGGCAAATGTCGACTTCTCCGCCGTTAGCGGTGGCTTTGGCGGAAGCCATTGCCGGCCGCGGGATAAAAAAGGGCAACGTGATAATCTGGGACCGACGCGAGGCTGAACTCAAGCGGGCTGGTTTCGATATCAAAACGACGGGGGCGTATTTTCGATGTTTGGCGACTGATACGCCGGGCGTTGGCTTCGGCGGAAATCTTTCGGCGAACAAAAGCATCGGGTCGATGTTTTCACGGATTCAGTCCGAAATGATTTCCGCGGCCGTAAATTTCGCCGTCCTCAAAGACCACTCGTTAGCCGGTCTTTCGGGTTGCCTGAAAAACTATTATGGGGTGATCCATAACC
>CAZHVC010000464.1:0-1673 GCA_964535765.1 uncultured Ignavibacteria bacterium
GGTCGGTGATCCTATGCCGATTCAAAATTCGCTGAAATTGACGCCGATGCATCTGAGCCAATCTGGCCGCCTCGGAAATATTCCCCCGGCTGCGCTTGAGCGCTCGTTGCACGAACGATTTTTCGATCGGCCCGAAAGATTCGTCGATTATTTTTTTCTTTATCATCCTGAGTTGACGCTGACTTCTCGGAATAACTCCATCGGCAAGACCGGCTTGCTCCCTCACCCTTTCCGGCAGATCCTCTATCCCCAACATCGCCCCCCGACACATCACAACCGCCCGCTCTATTATATTTTCCAGCTCGCGGACGTTTCCCGGAAAATCGTACTCCTCGAGACTGGCCAAAGCCTCGTCGGTGATTCCGGCGATCTCGCGATTATTTTTTTCCTTGTATTTTTCTATGAAATGCTTCACCAAAAGAGGAATATCGCCGGATCGTTCGCGCAGAAGTGGCATCCTGATATTGATCACGTTTATGCGATAAAAAAGATCATCCCGGAATCGCCCCTCGTTCACCATCTTCATCAAGTCGCGCTTTGTCGCAGTGATTATCCTTACGTCCGATTTCAGTAATTTGTTGGAGCCAAGCGGCTCAAATTCGTGGGACTGCAGGAAGCGGAGCAGTTTCACCTGCAGCGTCATCGACAACTCACCGATTTCGTCAAGCAATATCGTGCCGCCGTCGGCAAGCTCGAACTTTCCGGGCTTACGGCTGGTGGCTCCGGTAAACGCCCCTTTTTCGTAACCGAATAATTCGGATTCAAGCAGCGTCTCCGGAATCGCCGAGCAATTGATGGCGATAAATTGGCCGTTTCGGCGACGACTGTTATTGTGTATCGCTTGCGCGATAATCTCTTTGCCGGTGCCGGATTCCCCCTCTATCAGCACCGTCGAATCGGTATCGGCGATAAGTGCAACCGTCGACAGCACTCGTCTCAATTCGGCCGATTCGCCGATGATGCAGGAAAAGTCGTACTTCGCTCTTAATTCGTTGACCGCCTGCCGCCTTTGTTCCGACGACTGTTTGTTTATGAACAGGTTCTCGGCCGCATGAGCGAATCTGCGGCAGATGTATTCGAGCAGTTCCATTTTGTCGAATCCGAAATTTTTCCGATAAGCTCCGAAAAAGAGGATTCCTTTAGTCCCCGAACCGAATTTGAGGGGGATACAGATTATCGAACCGGGTTTTCCGTTGTGTCCGTTTCCCCGAAGATTTAGATTATTCAACACGAGCGGTTTGTTGCAATCCTCGGCCGCCTGCACCAACTTTTCTTTGATTTTTCCCAGATTGCCGCCGTTGTCGTTCGTGTTCAATTCTTTTGCGTAAACCGACCGTCCGCTTGAATCATAAAACTCGATCATCCCGAACTGGGCATTAAGCATCTTAATCAAAACTCCGATCAGTCGGCCGGAAATTTTATCGATATCGGCGGAAGATTCAATCAAACGCTGCAGTTCAAAAAGTGATTCGTAATACGACGTATGCAACAGCATCGCCTCGATCCGTTGCCTTAAGTTGCAGTGATCATTGATTAAGTTATCGAGCGTCGCCGCCGCGGCGTTTTCCTGCTGATCGATCGCCAGCATTATTCTATCGAGTTCGACGATCAGCATGCCACCGGTTTCCCTCGAATCATCGGCCTCGAGCCGCTCGGCTAAATGTTTCCGCAAA
>CAZHVC010000465.1:0-1668 GCA_964535765.1 uncultured Ignavibacteria bacterium
GATGCGCAGTGCGGAGATTGATGTCCGGGTCTTTTCCCGGGCTGTCGAGCTGGCCCTGTCGATGTACGGCATTCGGAACGAGCCGATAGCGATCGAGGTCGATTCGGATCTCGTTCCCGGAATGGGACTTGGTTCCTCGGCGGCGTTTTCGGTGGCGCTCTGTTCGGCTCTCCGACAGTACAAAAACATCACGACTCAAAAACGAGTGGACGGCAGTTTATTCGATGAAGTTCAGAAGCTCGAGGCGATATTCCACGGCACGCCCAGTGGTATCGATGCCGCTACAGTCCTTTCCAATGGTGTTCTCTGGTTTCGCAAGGGACCGCCGCGGGAGTTGTTGCAACTTCGCACGCCGATAAATTATTCGGGCATCATTTGTCTGGTCGAGCCCGGAGCCCCGACAATCGAACTCGTCCGCAAAGTCAAGCAAGAGCGACTGCGCGACCGGCAAAGGATCGACTCGATCCTCGAGGAGATCGGCGCAGTTACGGTCGATGCCGGTATCGCTCTTGGTACCGGCGACAGCTTGGAGCTCGGCCGGCTGATGTTCAGAAACCACGAACTGCTGGCAAAACTGGGCGTATCCACTCCCGCGCTCGATAAGGCGGTGTCGTTGCTTCTCGACAGGGGAGTGCTGGGCGCCAAATTGACTGGTTCCGGAGGCGGCGGCGCCGTGATTGCCCTGGTCAAACCCGATACCCAGTATGAGCTGATCAATCAGTTGGCCGATGAATTCGGCCTCGTGTTCGGGTTCTCGTTCGGAGCATCATCCTGATGACTCGGGTGACTGCCCGTGCCTTTGCCAATATAGCCTTGCTGAAATACTGGGGTAAATTCGGCCGGTCAGATAATCTGCCGGCGACACCCTCCATCTCTATTTGCCTCGATAAGCTGAGCACGACCACCATGGTTTCCCCACGAAAGGGAAATCGTGATCTTTTTTACATAAACGGCACAAAAGCAGCCGGCGGGTCCCTCGAGCGATTGCAAAACTATCTTAACCTGTGGCGGCGGAAACGGCTTTTGTCCGGGGCGCTGAAAATCGATTCGAAAAATCGGTTTCCGACCGCTGCGGGACTGGCCTCCAGCTCATCGGGATACGCCGCTTTATGTCTTGCTCTGAGCGCCTGCTCGCGGAAAAACCTCGAATTCGATGATCTTGTGGCGCTGGCCAGAATCGGCAGCGGTTCGGCGGCACGATCGATAGCCGGCGGCCTGGCTGCCATGACTGCCGGTAAGAACTCGCGCGTTATCAGACTGGCGGCCTCTGCCGATATCCCGTGGGGAATGGTGATCGCCGTAGTAAAGGCTGGGCCGAAAGCGATGAGCTCGCGGCAAGGGATGGAATTGAGCGCCATGACCAGTCCTTATTATCAAAACTGGCTGCGGACTGGGCGCCGGCAATTCAAAGAGATGCTTGCCGCCATAAAAAAGTTCGACCTGACCAAGACCGGAGAGATTATGGAGGCGAATACTCTGGCGATGCATGCTTGCATGCTGACCACGATTCCACCTTTGCTCTATTGGGAACCGGCGACGATTAGTCTTATCAAGGCCTGCCGGCAATGGCGGCGCCGCAATCTCGAAACCTATTTTACCATAGACGCGGGCCCGCATGTGGCGTTTTTGGCCAAACTTGACGATCTGGAATCCGTAAAGGTGCAGGCC
>CAZHVC010000466.1:0-1660 GCA_964535765.1 uncultured Ignavibacteria bacterium
TAAGTTATGAGATAGGTTTCGGCCTGTCGATAGTCGGCATTATCATGATAACCGGATCGTTTTCGCTGGTCGAGATCGTCCGCTTCCAATCCGGCTCGATTTTCAACTGGTTCATATTCAAACAGCCGGTGGCGTTTTTCTTGTTCTTTATCAGCGCCATGGCCGAAACCAACCGTCTGCCTTTCGATCTGCCGGAGGCGGAATCCGAGCTCGTCGGCGGATACCATACCGAATATTCCGGCATGCGCTTCGGTCTATTTTATCTGGCCGAGTACGCCAGCATGATAACCATATCCTCACTGGCGGCTACTCTGTTTTTGGGCGGCTGGAACGGTCCTTATCTGCCGCCAGTATTCTGGTTCCTGATAAAAGTCGTATTTTTCCTTTTCATCTATGTTTGGGTGAGAGGAACGCTGCCGCGGTTCAGGTACGATCAATTGATGCGGTTCGGCTGGTTGGTTATCATTCCTTTGACCCTGCTCAATATAATGATAACCGGGCTTTTGCTTTACCTCTGGAGATAGTCAGGGATGTGGGCGACCATTAAATCGATCTTTCTGGCTATACCGACCGGTCTTTCGGTAACTTTCAAACACCTGTTCCGCCGCAAGGTTACAACTCGCTATCCCGACGTCAAACCGGTTTTCGAGGATCGCTATAGAGGATTACATTATCTTTCCCGTTACCCCGATGGGAGCGAGCGTTGCGTTTGTTGCGGGTTATGCGCCAAAGCCTGTCCCGCCGATGCCATCTATATGGAGCCTACTGAAACCGAAACCGGCGAACGCTACCCAAAGGTATTCGAAATCAACGAACTGCGCTGTATTTTCTGCGGCTTCTGTGAGGAGGCCTGTCCGGAGGAGGCCATATTTTTGGGACACGAATTCGAATTTTCCGCCGGCGATCGAGGCGATTTCATCTATACCAAAGAAATGTTGCTGGCAAACTTCGACAAAATCGAAAAGGACCGAGTGGCGAAAAACATAAAGCCGTTTATCAGACAGGATAAATTTCAATTCAAAAAGCCGGCTGATCCGGTGCAGTGAGCTATTTATGATGGCGATGGTGATATTTTACGTTCTGGCGGCGGTGATGGTGTTTTCCGGTATCATGGTGGTTACCCGTAAGAACGCTATCGTGGCGGCGCTGTTTCTCGTGGTGGCCATGTCCGCTTTGGCAGGTCTGTTCGTCCAGCTCGGCTCCCTTTTCGTGGCGGCGCTTCAAATAATCGTTTACGCCGGTGCGGTTATGGTCCTGTTTCTATTCGTTATCATGCTTCTCAATTTGAAAAAAGACGAATTCGGATTCGACAGCCGGCTGTTTCAACGATTTTTCGGAGCGATGCTCGGTGCGTTGATCTTGATTCAGCTATGGTGGATCGCCACCGGTTATTTCCCTTATAAAGGGCCGCAGCCGATCGATCCCGAATTCGGCGATGCGGCGCTTCTTTCGAAAAAATTGTTTATTCAGTTTCTCTATCCATTCGAAATCGTGTCGGTGCTTCTGCTGGCGGCGATCATAGGAGCCGTTGTCATGGCCGGGAAAAAGTCGGAGGAATGATATGGCCCCGTTGACCCATTACCTCGTTCTATCCTCGATTATGTTTGGCATTGGCGTATGGGGTGTTTTGCGGAACAGAAACGCGCTGATCATTTTCATG
>CAZHVC010000467.1:0-1640 GCA_964535765.1 uncultured Ignavibacteria bacterium
CGACCGATGGATGTTGATGCGGCGCCGTCAAAATCTCGACGAGTTGCCCGGACTTGAGAGGGGTCGAAAGCGGCATGAACCTGCTGTCGATTTTGGCACCCGTGCAATGAAAGCCGACATCCGAATGAATGGCGAAAGCGAAATCCAGCGCCGTCGATCCTTTCGGTAGATGTTTTAGTTCACCCCCAGGAGTATAAACGAAAATATCGTCCTCGAATAAATCCACTTTAAGGAATTCGAGAAAATCGTCGGAATTGGTTAATTCTTTCTGCAATTCCAATATTTCCCGAACCCAGGCCATCCGTTGATCCGAACCATCGTATTTTCTTTTGCCCTCTTTATACAGCCAGTGCGCCGCAATCCCGTATTCAGCCCGGTAATGCATCGGTTTCGTGCGAATCTGTATTTCAACAAGCCTGTTCTGGGGACCGATTACAGTGGTATGCAGCGATTGGTACATGTTGGGTTTGACATTGGCGATATAGTCATGAAATCGCTCCATCACCGGTTTCCACAGCCCGTGAACGATACCAAGAGTTTGGTAACAATCTTTTTCGGATTCGACGATGGCCCTGATGGCGAAAAGATCGTAAATACCTTCAAAGTCAACTTTTCGTCTTTGCATTTTCCGCCAAATTGAATCGAGGTGCTTGGCCCGCCCGCTGATCTCGGCCGCGATTCCGTTGTCATCGAGAGCTTTTTTCAGAGGATCTACGACCGATTTGATATAGGCTTCGCGTTCGTCTTGGCTTTCTCGGATTTTGCGCTCGAGATAAGCGTAATTTTCCGGCTCGAGACATTTGAACGCGAGATCTTCCAGTTCGCATTTGATTTTCGCCATGCCGAGACGATGAGCAAGCGGGGCGTATATTTCCCTGGTCTCGACAGCAATCTGTCTTCGGCGATCCTCCGGAAGCGCATCGAGCGTGCGCATATTGTGCAGCCTGTCGGCCAGTTTTATCGTTACCACCCGAATATCCTCGGCCATCGAAAGGATCATATTTCTGAAATATTCCACCTGTTTTTCGGTGGTCGATTTATATGTCAGCCCGAGCAGCTTGGTCAACCCACCGACCATGTGGGCTATCTCATCGCCGAATTCCCGCCTTATATCATCCAACGTTATCTGAGTATCCTCGACCACATCGTGCAGCAGACCGGCGGCAATGGTCGTGGAATCCATATGCTGTTCGGCGAGAATAAAGGCGACTTCAAGACAGTGCTCTATAAACGGATCTCCGTTTTCCCGCAGTTGACCGGCATGGGCGCGATCGGAAAATTCGTATGCCTTCCTAATAAGCGGAATGTTGATATTGGCATTGAACGATTCGATAAAAATAATGAATTGGGCAAGATTCATCTGCTTCTTCATTTTAGCAACTCGCAGGCCGCCTGATAGGCGATTTCCGTCGTGACCGAATCAAAGCATTCACAGGTTCCTTCATTTGTGATACGACATCGATGCCCCTTTTGTTTACCGGGCTGCAGGATTCGCGCCTGGCCGCCCCGCGGGCCCCACCGATGCGGACCGAGAGCGGGATGATCGGGAAAGAAAGCCAGAATTTTCCTGCCCAGGGCGGCCGCCAAATGCATCGGCCCGGTGCTTCCCGATATGACCAGCTCAGCCCGGTCGATCAAAC
>CAZHVC010000468.1:0-1640 GCA_964535765.1 uncultured Ignavibacteria bacterium
ACCACCGACCTTCGGGTTATGAGCCCGACGAGCTACCAGACTGCTCCACCCCGCGTCAGTTCACAAAATAACAGCGACAAGCCTTTTGTCAAGCGAATATTCTCCGACTGCATCCGCCTGCCGGGCCATGACAAAAATTATCAGCTGGCGATCGGTCGATCCCGTTTTCCGTCCAGATATTAATTCAGGGGCAGTCCGGTCTGACCGGTGCTTCGCCATGCCCTTTGAAATATCTCACTAGATATGTAACATCCGATGCTTGCACCAGACAATCGCCGTTGGCATCGGCGGCAAGGTAAGGTTCCGGCGGAAAATTAGTTCCCTTGAAATAGCTCACCAGAAACGTGACGTCGGAGCCCCGCTGCTCGCCGTTGGAATTGGCATCGCCTGGCGGAAGTATTTGTAGAAGGCGTATTTCCGGAAGAGGAAATCCTCCCTGACGCGGAAGATTCTCGTTGTCGACCGCCAGAATTTTCCAATATAGGTATCGTCCCAATAGGCCGATACTGTCGGTTTCGACCACCGCCGCCGTGTCCTGGCCGCAGTTGACTTGCAGCCCGTCATCGAAAGTTGTATCGGTATCTATAAGAAGTTGATAGGTAACCGTCGATCCCGAATCGGTATCGATACTTGTTCGCCAGACGAAACTCGTATAGCGGACCACATTTATCTGACTGTCCGCAGGTTCAACCAAGGCGAACGGTCCCGGGGGATTCCCGCCGGTGGTAAATACTTCGATTTGCCAGATTGCCGTATCGGCTAGAAATCCATCGGAAACGATCGCGCTGATGATTTCCTGTCCCGGCGCGGCAAATGAAAAAACGACATGCGAATCATTTCCTGCGGGCGATCCGTTCCGGAGCCAGGTATAATAGAGCGTATCGCTGTCGGGGTCGCTGGCCGCCACGCCGAAATTCAAAACCGTGCCGACCGCAACCGAGGTATCTGCCCCGGGATAAAAATCGATTATCGTCGGCGCCTGCGGCGGTGTTGTCGGACGCAATCTCAATATGCTGCCGTTGCTTCTGGTCAGATATATATAGCCGTCGTGACCTTGCTCGACATCGATCAGCCCCGATCCGACGCTGAAAACGATCGTATCGTGGGTAATCGAGTCGCCCGTCGGATTAAGGGTTAATACTCTCAAGCTGCCGGTGTTGTAATCGGTCATCAACAGCTTGCCGTTGAATTCGGGGATCAGGCTCTGATGAACCGCCACGATTCCCGTCGGCGCGATAGTCGGCGTCCAGCAAAAAAGAGGATTCTCATAGGCGGGGTTCGTCGATAAACATTGGACCACCGGCCAACCGTAATTGCGTCCCGGGAGGATTTTGTTCAATTCGTCGTTGGCCGCCGGACCGTTTTCCGTCGCATACAAGGCTCCGCTGGCCGGGTGAAAACAGAAATCGTAGCTGTTGCGCAAACCAAAGGCGTAAATCGGCGCGCAAGCCACGGGATTGTCGCCGGGAATCGAGCCATCGCCGTTGATTCTTAAAATCTTTCCCCAAACATTGCAGGTGTCCTGCGCCCACGACGGCTGGGCGTTTTCGCCGATCGTTATGTATAATTTGCCGTCCGGCCCGAATCGAATGTTGCCGCCGTTGTGATTGGTCGCCGATGTTACTATCGGGGCCCTGAAT
>CAZHVC010000469.1:0-1624 GCA_964535765.1 uncultured Ignavibacteria bacterium
GGCGAATGTATCGCCGCAACCGGTCGGGTCAACCGGCGTCTCGACTCTGGGGATCTCGATCAGCGAACTTGTGGTGCGTTTGCCCTCTTTCCAGCAGGCCGCAACGGGGCGATTTTCCCTTGTTATTATTACCACCTCGGGGCCGACTTCGAGCAGCCTCGATGCCGCATCCAGTATCGAATGATCGGAATCATTCAAATTTGGGAAAATCGTCGCCAGTTCGAAATTGTTCATCTGCAAAATATCGCCCCTCGACACATACATCCACCATCGAGGATGGCGCCGAAAGAAGCGCTCGCTTTCGGCATTGATTCCCAGCGCCAGGCTGTGATAATCGATGAAGATCGGCACCTTGTATGAGTTTTTGATTTTATCGATTTCCCGCGGCGGGAACTCGTCACCGCCGATGTAGTTGATGAGGATCGCATCGAGCTTGATTGAAGGATTCAGTAAACCGGCAGATAGAGGCCGCATTCTGTTATAATTGATTTCTTTCCGATAACCGTCCCGTTCGTATTTCAATTCGTGGACCTCATCGGAAGCGGCGATCCGTTTTATGGTGGATGTTTCGATTTTACCATTTACCGATAAAAACTCCAGTTCGGAAATCTTTATCTCTTTGCCGATACGACAAATTGGGTAAATAGTCGAACCGATCGGTGTCAAGGCGGCCAAAGCGGCCAGACTGTAGGCGATACCACCCATGCTTTCAATAATCTTTCCGTCAGGCCTGTGGATGATATCCCGCACCAGGTGGCCGATTACCGCTATATTCATGTCAGAATCCCCCCGATCCAGATTTTTGTCTTATTTCACCGATCGCTAAGACACCGCCCTAAGCAAGCACTAAACCTGCCATAGTCAAATCGGTTTTTCAATAAAAAAGAGCGCCTGTAAATAAGGCGCTCTTCGCAAGATTGCAATTTGATTATTTCTTTTCCGGTGACTTACCGATATCGATCCTGTACTCTTCGCGATCGATGATCGCCGGCAAAATCATCGGATCTGGCCGATCGTCACTAAGTAGAACCGGCGGCGGGAAAAAGTGACAATAACTCAAAGTGGCCGCTCCCTTGAAATAGGCCACCAACCGGGTGATATCGGAACCCCTGAATTCACAGTTGCCGTTCACATCGCCCGACACATAGAGATAGCTGCCGGTCGAGTCCAGAAAACAACTATCGGGCGGCTGCGGACCGATCCCTTTGAAAAATCTCACGCCAAAGGTGACATCACCGCCGATACGATTGCCGTCACCGTTTATATCACCCTGCACATAATCGCAACTCGGTCCCGTTCCGGTCGTCATCAGCATGGTTACATGGGCCGAATCGTCATAGGGCAGATTTATCCCGGTCAGCGACGTATCTATGTAACCTGTTTTGCTGAACGTTTCCCGATATATGCCCCATGGCCGCGAGATCACGAAATATCGCCCTTGTGCATTTGTGGTATCTGTTTCCACCAGGCTGTTGTTCCAATCATATGTCCGCACCACGACGCCGGCGATTGGGGTGGTGTTGTTCGTTTCTTTGACGATTCCCGAAATATGCCCGGTTCGCCGCCCCAGCAGCATTACGACATCGGTTGTATCGCTCGGTGGCAGGTAAATGTTGCTCAGAGT
>CAZHVC010000470.1:0-1624 GCA_964535765.1 uncultured Ignavibacteria bacterium
GGCCGACCTTGTGGGCATGAATTGCCTTCTTGTCATAGATTCCCGTAGCGGTTACCGTAACGCCCGCCCAGCCGCCGCATTTTTCGAAAATATCTCGTCCGAGGAACGGCTTACCGTAAAGCGCTCCGGCAAAAAGATCACCGAATTTGCGATTTATCGCTGTTATCGTTACAAGGGAGACCTTCGATGAACCTGGTCAAGACCGACATTCCGGCGATTCCGCTTCTGAACAGGGGCAAAGTGCGGGATATCTACGACCTCGGCGAAAACCTGTTGATAATCGCCACCGATAGAATTTCAGCTTTCGACTGGATCTTGCCGACGCCGATACCTGGTAAAGGGAAAATTCTCACCTCGATGTCGGCTTTCTGGTTCAAAAAATTCGAGAATATGGTCCCCAATCACCTTATATCGACCTGCTTTGCCGATTTTCCGGAGATTCTCAGGCCCTTTTGGGAGCAGGTCGAGGGGCGCTCCATGCTCGTTCGCAAAGCTAAAAGGATCGATGTTGAATGTGTCGCCAGAGGTTATCTCGTCGGTTCCGGCTATAAAGATTATATCGAGCTGCAACCCGGCCCCGATGGCTTTGTAAATTTGCACGGCAACCCGCTGCCGGCAGGCTTGAAACTGGCCGAAAGATTGCCCCAACCTATTTTCACTCCGGCCACCAAAGAGGAATCGGGGCATGACCGGAATATCGGCTATTCGGAAATGGCCGGGCTGGTCGGATCGGAGCTGGCCTTTCGTTTGAGAAAAATCACGCTGGATATTTATTCGGCCGCTTCGGAATACGCTTTGAGCAAAGGGATCATTATCGCCGATACGAAGTTCGAATTCGGTCTGCTCGGCGACGAGCTGATATTGATCGATGAGATATTGTCCCCCGACTCCTCGCGTTTCTGGCCGCTGTCGTCGTATAAAGTCGGTTCCAATCCGCCCAGTTACGATAAGCAGCTGGTAAGAGACTGGCTCGAGCAATCGGGATGGGACAAGCAATCGCCGCCGCCGGGTCTGCCCGACGAAATCGTCGGTGAAACTTTGAAAATATATCGGGAGGCCCATCGTTTATTGGTGGGTAAAGAAATTGATTAAACGGGCTTTGATTTCCACTTATGACAAAAGCGGGCTGGAGAAGCTCGCCGGTTTTTTGCACGGCCGAGGAATAAAATTGATATCCTCGGGCGGGACCTATGAATTTTTAAGGCGGATCGGCATCGCCGCAAATAAGGTCAGCGAAATCACCGGATTCCCCGAGATCCTGGCCGGCCGGGTGAAAACTCTTCACCCCGCTATCCACGCCGGAATCCTCTGCCGGGCCGATCAAGAAGCCGAACTTCTGGCAAACGGTTTCGAAAGGATCGACTTGGTGATCGTAAATCTTTATCCTTTCGAGGAGGTCATTTCGGCCGGAGCCAATCTCGACGAAGCGTTGGAGAATATCGATATCGGCGGGCCGGCCATGCTGCGCGCCGCCGCCAAAAATTTTCCCCGGGTGACCCCGATATGCTCCCCCGAATATTACGACGATCTCATGGACGAAATAAAAAGCAATGATGGCGATACGAGTCTGGAGTTCCGCCGGCAGATGGCCCGCAAGGCTTTCGCCAGAACCAGCGCTTACGAC
>CAZHVC010000471.1:0-1614 GCA_964535765.1 uncultured Ignavibacteria bacterium
TCGGGGCGCTGAATATGGTATCGGGATTCGTGCCGTAGCCGAGGCTGTCGGTCAATTTGATCACTACATTCGCCAGGGGCGGACCGGCCTGGGTCACGAAACAATAAACGAATGGGGAATCTGGGTAATTAGGGTGAAAAGTCAAACCCAGTCCACCGCGCTCGCCCGAACTGTTGACCGCAAGCTGATAGAAAGGCGTCGCCCTGACATTATTTTGTCCGATCACCACTTTCACCCGCCCTGTATTCTTTTCAATAAAGAACATTTGCCCGTCGGGCGAAAAGGCCACCGTCGTTATGAACGACTGACCGGTTACGTAATTCTCGCTGATAAAATCGGCTTGCACCGGCGTCCCTGATATGCCCAGCAACATCGCCGCTGAAATTACGAATCGATACATCAATCCTCCAATCCTTGACTTGAATTGCGGCGACAAGGCGGCCGCTTGCACGCTAATAAAATGAAATCGCTTGACAAGTTCAGATCGATCGGCTATTTATTGTGCCCTAAAATTTGTTGGTTTCTTTATCCGGAAACTTTGCCGCTGAAACTCTGGTTCCATTCCTCTGAAATTGGCGGCTTAAATATCGTTGTTTGAGCAAAATGGCGATGAGGATTTAATTGGCGCAGATTTTCCCGCGATGGACTAATAAAATCCCCCTGATTGCGGCGCTTTTCATAATATTCTTCGCCCTGACCGCAATCGCATTCGTCTGGTATTTCGGATCACCTCGCTACACCGATGTCGGCTATCGACCACAACAACCGATTCCTTTCAGCCATAAGCTACATGCCGGCGATCTCGGGATGGATTGTCGATATTGCCATTATAATATAGAAAGATCGCCCGTGGCCAATCTGCCGCCGACCTCAGTTTGTATGAATTGTCACAATATAATAGGGACCGCCAACGAAAAACTCGCCCCGCTTCGCCAAAGCTGGGCGGACAAACGGCCCATTCCCTGGGTGAGGGTGCATAAAACCCCCGATTACGCTTATTTCAATCATGCCGTTCACCTAAACGCCGGTATCGGCTGCTCGAGTTGTCACGGCCGCATCGATAGAATGGACAAGGTCCGGCAAGACCAGCCCCTTTCGATGTCGTGGTGCCTCGATTGCCATCGTAACCCCGCCCCAGAGCGACGGCCGATCGATAAAATTACCGACATGAACTGGACGCCGGTTTCCACCACGAATGGAAGTGTTCCGCCTGAATCGGAATCAAAACAGGTCAATCCGCCTACGGATTGCACAGGATGCCATAGATGACGAATCAATACAATAATAACCTGCAGTGGCGAAGCGTCGGAGAGTTAGCCGGATTGGAAAGCCGGGCCGGGAACGGAACTTCCGATGCGCACGACGAAACATTTTTTAGAGAGAATTTTCCGGGAGCCGGCGAGTCCGTCGGCGACCTCGTCAGCCGCCGCTCTTTTATATCCCTGATGTCGGCTTCGCTGGCGCTGGCCGGTCTGGCCGGATGCCGCCGTCCGGTCGAAAAGATCATACCTTATGTGGTTCCTCCCGAAAACGTCATTCCCGGAGTTCCCCAGTATTACGCCACCACTATGCCGTTCGGCCTTCAGTCGTTCGGTCTGGTAGTGGAGACTCACG
>CAZHVC010000472.1:0-1613 GCA_964535765.1 uncultured Ignavibacteria bacterium
GACCGTCAAAGCTCTGGCGCCGGTCGCCGGCTATATGGCGGGCAGCCTCAGCGGCGAGCTTAAGTTGTCATCAGAGCTTGGCGATTCCCTTGCTCCGGATCTGGGATCGCTTTCGGCGGCGGGTTCTCTGCGGATTCCGAAAGCCGCGATAGAGGGGTTTCCCCCGTTGACGAAAGTGGCCGATATACTGAAGATGGAAAAACTGCGCAATCCGACACTCACCAATTTCGCCCCGGATATTTCTATCGAGAACGGCCGATTTCATTTCAAGCCGGTCAATATCGAAATCGGCGGTTATCAGGTCGTCGCCTCCGGTTCGAACGGTATCGATAAAACTATAGATTATTCACTCAAACTACACGTTCCCGCCGGCGAAATATCGGCGGACGGTGGTTCGCCAATCGCCAGAATGCTCAAAACCGGCACAGGTCTGCTTCCCGACCAAACGGTGGTGGTCGATGTCGGGCTCAAAGGAAAGCTGGAAGATCCGGATGTCAGCACCTCGATCGCCGAGGTGTTGAAAGGAACCGCCGCTCAAATCAAACAGGAGGTGCTCCAACAGGTCGAACAGCAGAAACAGCAGATCGAACAGCAGGCGCAGCAGCGGTTGCAGGAATCGAAAGAAGCTGTCGAGGACAGCCTGAAAAAGGAGTTGGAGCGGAAGGCCAAGCAGGAAAAGGAAAAGGTAAAAGACAAACTGAAAGGGTTATTCGGAAAATAGAATCGAAAACCTGCGTTGGTTTCCCCTGAATAGAGGCCCGGCAAGTCCCCCGATTTGCCGGACCTCGTTTTTTTATTGCGGATACTTCCGATCCGAAATCATTCGTTCGGGAAAAGCGACCTCAATTGATCATCGGAAAGGGTTTCTTCGCCGGAATCATCTATTTGAACTATCCGGCTGCCGATTTTCAGCCTGACCTGATCACCCAGCGATATATACTTGCCGAGTTCGGAATCTCTTTCGAGAATCTGGAAATAGGCGCGGGAGAAACGCCTGACTTTAAGATCGTATTGGTCGCCGACCAGATCTCCTTGTACCCAGAGCCTCCCTTGTTGGAAAAACCCCTTGCTCCCGACCCTTTTCATATTGTTGATTTCTCTTGTCTTTCCGCCGATATTGATTTCGTTGTAATCGGCGATCCGTTCCAGTGTTTTCATCTCCTGCACGCTTTTTGATCGGGTTACCGAACCGCGGCCGACGCTTTCGACAAGAAACTTGTCTATCCCGTCTTTGGCTCTGCTGCCGGCAACCGCCGGCGGCAGCGATCGATATTCTTCGGCGCGCAGATTCTCGTCACCGGTCACCAAAAACGAAGTATATTCGGTGACTATCCCATACTTTTTAGAAAGCTCGATTATTTCCGTTATCAGCTCGGGCGACGACCCGTGGAGTTTGATCTGTTCGAGCAGATAAGCGATCCGCCGGTTGGCCCAGATAAGCGGTATGAATTCTCGTTTCCCGATTCCGGTTCCGAAATCAAAGTCGTAATCGTAGGCGACTTGTCTGTCATCCCTGTTGCCGCGCAGCTTCACCGAACCTTTTCCGTTTCCCCTGTATCTCCCGACCACGATCAATTCCGATCCGTAAAACAGGTCTGGCAACGGTTGCGGAT
>CAZHVC010000473.1:0-1608 GCA_964535765.1 uncultured Ignavibacteria bacterium
CATCGATCGTTGACATTATTATCATAATAATAGAGGTCGTTATAATAACCCGACAGCTGTCGGTAATTCAGATGCAGGAAAAAGTTCGGGCTCGGTTTCCAAGAAAGGGATATTCCGGGCAGCAATTTTCCGTTCTCGAGAGCAGCGATCCCGCTCCGGGCGACCGCCCCCGGCCGATGAAGATAGCCGATATCGACCTGAACCTTAAGCGGATCGGAAATCTGGTATTCAATTGAATTCAGATACAAAGCAAGGCTTCGACTGCCGCGCGACGACGAAGAAAACCACATCGAGTAACTCTGGCGCATCTTGAGTTTTTCCGGGTTGAACAGGGAAAAACCAGCCCTGGCGCCATCGGGAAAATCGCCCGAAATGCCGTTCATCTGGCCGACGGCGGTGCCGCAGACGAATATAACGAACATCATCGCCGTCAATATTTTTTGCTTCATTGGTGCCCTCGCTTGCCTTATCGATCGGGTCATTATAATACCCAAGACATAAGTCCCTGTCAATCGATTTATTATACCGATTTCCCCCGATGCTGTTCCAGCAGAATGCGTTCCATTTCGTGCAGTTCCTCCAGGGAGTTCACGCCAAGCCCCTCGTTGGAATTATCGGCTAAATAGGCGGCCACCTTGAGACCATCATTTTTCAGAATAGATATCACGTCCGTCAAATAAAATTCACGCTGGGCGTTGTTGTCGGTCAAGCGGCCGATAACATTGCGCAGCTTTCCGGCATCGAAACAGTATGTTCCCGTATTTATCTCCTTAATCCGGCGGACCGACTCATCGGCGTCTTTGTATTCGACGATGGCCGTCAATAGTCCGTCTTGATCGCGCACGATTCGGCCGTATTCTTTGGGGTCATCGAGAGTAACCGTCAGAACGACCGCCGCCGCCTCAAACTGATGTCGTTTCTGCAACAATCCTTTTATTGTTTGCGATGATACCAGCGGCATGTCGCCATATAAAACGAGCAGGTCACCATCGAAATTGCCGAGAGCCGGCATGGCCATCTGGACGGCATGGCCGGTCCCTTTCTGGGGCACCTGAAGCACGAACTCCACAGCCGCGCTTTCCAGCTGCTTTCTGACAAGTTCATGCTTATGCCCGACCACCACCAGAATCCGGGTGATTCCGGCAGCTTTCACGTTCTCGATCACATACTCCACCAGCGCCCGCCCGTTGAGCCTGTGCAAAACCTTGGGGAGATCCGATTTCATTCTTTTGCCGAGTCCGGCGGCCAGAATTACGGCTGCGGTTTGACTGTTTCGTATCGCCATATCGTCGCTGTCAGTATGCCTGTCGCGGGTTTCGCAAATCAAATGCAACCAACATAGGAAAAATACCCAGGGTTCCCGTCAAAGAGGCCGATTGCTTTCATCGACCCTGATAATGATAGGTTTATGCGATTTCATTTCGTCCAGTGTGAGATGACAATAAGCGATGATGATGACCAGATCTCCTTTGCGTCCCAGTCGGGCGGCCGGACCATTAAGGCAGATCTGACCGGAGTTTTCCTCGGCCTCTATGGCATAGGTAACGAACCTGCCGCCCGTATTGAGGTTCAGCACCTGGACCTGTTCGTTGACCAGGATTTGGGCGG
>CAZHVC010000474.1:0-1596 GCA_964535765.1 uncultured Ignavibacteria bacterium
AGCGTATCCCTTTCGGCAAGGGTAAGCCAGATCCTTGGGGATACCGCCGAATCCTCTTTAATTAACGATATTTCCGCGGGAAGTGCCAGTTTTTCGGAAGGGGGGGTCCAGAACTGATTCTTGTTTTTATCGTTTACTGCGACCACCAGATATTCGCCGGGGCTGATATAATCGAAGCGAAATTCGCCGAGGCTGTCGCTTTGAGTGATATAGTCGGGCAACCGCCTGAAGAATTTCTCCTTATCATCGTCAACGGCATAAGCCCAGATGTCTATGACATCGCCGGCGCCGCCGATTACCTGTCCGCTGATAACGCCATTACTAATTTCGGGGCCGGTGGAAAAAGGGAAGGAGATCGATTTTCCGAGCGAGTTACCCCGCAAGTCTTTGGCCGATGCCCCGATCGTGACGACGTAGGTTGTGTTTTGGCGCAGAGTCTCGGGCATTATTATTTCAAGCCTTTTACCCGACCATTTGAAAGAGGGATATTCGAATGTCAGCGGTGAAATAAAGATCGCTCTTTCGGTTAGTTCGTGATTCATCGGCTTGCTGAAAATGATATTGATGGCTGAGGTATTCGGGATATTGACTGCCCCCTCGGCCGGGCTAACGGCCAGAATTTGCGGCGGCTTTTTATCCTCGGGTCCGCCCGGAGGAGCCTCGATTTGAGCGCACCGGATCGCCGAAACGACGATCGAAATCAGGACCACCAAAATATACGATTTGTAGATATTATGTGATAATAAATCGGTACGCTTAGCCGAGTTCATGTTTTGATTGAGATCGCGGTCGGGTTGTTCGGTTCCTGGCGGCGAGCGTCAGGATTCGCTACCTGGCCAGCTTGTTCTTGATTCTTTCATCATCCGGGCTCAACTCGAGCGCGCGTCGCCAGCTTTCTTTTGCCTTAACCGAATCGTTGAGTGCGGCATATATATCGCCGAGATGATCGAACAATTCAGCCTCGTTGCTCTCAGCCTTGATCGCCTTTTCCTGATACTCGAGAGCTTTCTTATATTTCCCCATTTTATACATAACCCAGGCGTAACTGTCAAGATACGCTCCCGTATTCGGCCTGTTTTTCAAAGCTCTCTTGATCAGGGACTCAGCCTCTTTGAGCTTTACGCCGCGGTCGGCAAACATGAATCCAAGATAGTTGAGCGCCCCGTCATGATTGGGGGACAACCTTATTAATTTACGGAACTCAGTTTCCGCTTCATCGTATCTACCGGTTCTTTCATAAGCGGCCCCGAGATTGAACAGAGCGACTTCGTTGGTCGGCTCTGAAGCCAGAATTCTTCGATAATAATCGATCGCCTCGGCGAAACGTCTGCTCTGACTGAGTATCACTCCCTGATAAAGGACAAACCTCAATGAATCTTCCGGCAACGCCGTGATCGCCGTATCGAGCGTCGCAAGCGCCGGCTCTGTTCCGTTCATTCGGCTGCGGACTTGGGCCAATCCGAACCATGCCTCCATAAGCGTGTCATCCAGCGATAAAGTCGCCTCAAACAGAGATTCCGCCCGGACATAATTGGAATCGTATTGGGCGATTCGGGCCATGTAATAAAGCGGTATCGGATCATCGGCGACTTTCGT
>CAZHVC010000475.1:0-1592 GCA_964535765.1 uncultured Ignavibacteria bacterium
AGTCGAGACAGCGGCGGCAGCCGGACAAAACAAAAAGGCCGGATTATCTTGGCGATAATCCGGCGGAATTGAACGCACCGGATATAATGATCACTCTTCGATCATCTCCACGTTTGCCCGAGGGATGATTGCTTTTTTGCCGTCGGGGAATTCGACTTCAAGGACGCGGGCGTATGATTCGGACTCCAATTTTTGCAACGGAGCGGGCAGCGCCGACACTTTCCCCAACCGCCCGAAATAAGGTTCGCGGATCACCCTTATTTGCGACCCTACGGACAGCCCCACGTTTTCTTGCATATGGGCTTCGTCCGCTTCTTGAATACTATTTTCCACGGGGATTACGACTTCCGGACGAATCACACCGGCGCGTATTTGGGTTGCTCCATTTATACAAGCCATCCGGCCCTCATACGCTTTCAGCAGATCGTACGTTTTCTGGGCCATCATTATCTCGCCGAACCCCTCGGTGACGACCAGGGTTATCCCCTTCTTTTCGCTGCCGGTGATCGCCACGCCGAGATCATAACCGAGAAAATCGCGCAAGTCCTTATCGTTGAACCCTCCGACCACGATCCCCAGAGCGCCGACCGAGATGGCTTTTTGCAAACCCGCCGCCGTAACCAGGGAACCGCCGATTATTATGCACCCCTTGCAGGAATTATCAATTTCCTTTTCGCTCAAAATGTCGCGAGGAGTTTTTGAGACTATTTTGATCGGGCCGTGGGTCTCGCCGCCGATTCCGAAAATGCCCTGCACGAATGCACCCCAGGTTGTAACTGCCACCCCTTCATTGGGGAAGACCTCCGTGACAACCCCATCAAGGTAAGCCTTCACCTCCACGGGTATCGGAGCACCGCGCAATAGAACCTGTCCGGTGACCTTCGATATGTTTTCTATCTTGCCGCTTATTTTGGCCTTGGCCGACGAACTGAACAACCCGAAAAAAGATTTCGATTTGGCGATAACTTCGCCCTCACGAACCGTGTCGCCCTCTTTTTTCAACATCGCCTCGACTACATCTTCAGGCGGCACACCGAGGATATTGGCGACGTTGACCGGTTCGACAGCTCCCGGAAGTTCGGTTCTGGCGACAACCGTATCGGGCTTTACGCGATCTCCGACTTTTACGACAACTTCCCCTTTAAGCGGCAGTATCCGCTTCTTGGTGATTTTCATCCGATTGGTTACGCGTAATCCCGGAGTATAAGCATGAGCCATACAAACCTCGACAATTCTGCGCCCCGACTATCGTCTCCCCGTTAAAACGTCAGAGCCTATTCTCGAATCAGGATAATAACAAATGGGGAGTTGTCGGGCAACAAGATTTATCGACCGGACAGGGACAAAGTCGCCCGATTTGCCGTCACCGGCATTGCATCATGAACCGGAATCCGATAAATTCAGGGGTATGGTTATTGCCACGCTGGCCGAATTGACCAAAACCTACCCATCGGTGGTTGTCCTCGATAGGGTAAACGGATCCATCCAAAAAGGCGAGAAGATCGGTCTGGTCGGACCAAACGGAAGCGGCAAAACAACTTTGCTGGAGATTCTGGCGGGGCTTGTGGAAATCGAGGCGGGAGAGGCGAGTC
>CAZHVC010000476.1:0-1574 GCA_964535765.1 uncultured Ignavibacteria bacterium
TGTTGCTGTGTTCTTTCTGCCTTTTCTGCTGCGGCCTGATCATGAAAAAGTAAATAATGGCGAACATCAGAATCAGCGGCAGAAAAAAAGTCAGCATCGAATTGCCCGCATCTTGATTGGGGGATTGCGCCATTGCCAGAGTCCACTGCACTCTATCCTCCTTATTATTTACACTTCAGCATTTACCGATAAATTATAACAGCACCAGGGCCGGATTCACAAGGGCAATCTTTTTCATCGCTTTTATGACTTTCAACTACCGAAAGCCGCCGAAAGTTCTGGCTCTATAGCAGCGACTAATCCGCTCGAATCGCCAGGCGCCTTAACACCGGTGGACTCAAATTTCTTGGTTTTCGGCGAACTGCCTGATGGCGCGGCTGCGATAGTCGGCGAAATCGCCCCTCGCTATCGCCTCCCTGATTTCCCTCATCAAGTCAAGATAAAATCTCAAATTATGGGCGGTGGTAAGTCTGAGCCCCAAAATCTCGTTGACCGCCAGCAGATGCCGGATATAGGCCCGGCTGAAATTCCGACAGGCCTGGCACTCACACTCCGGATCGATCGGCCGCCAATCTTCGGCGTAAACGGCCGCCTTGATCGTCAGCTTGCCCCGCCGCGTGAATACGGTGCCGTTGCGGGCGTTACGCGTCGGCATTACGCAATCGAACATATCCATGCCGTAATAAACCGCATCGAGCAAATCCTCGGGCGTGCCGACTCCCAAAAGATGCCTCGGCTTATGCTCCGGCAAAAACGGAGCGAGCACCTCGAGAACCCTCAGCATATCTTCTTTCGGCTCCCCCACCGACAACCCGCCGACCGCGATCCCCGGGAAATCGAGGTTTTCCAACCTCTCCAGCGATTGCCTTCTCAAATCGGCGAAAATCGACCCTTGTATTATCCCGAAAAGCGCTTGCTTTCCATCCAGCTCACGCCAGCGTTGATAAGCCCGGCCGGCCCAGGCGACCGTGCGGTTCAAATCGGCGGCCGCCGCGGCGTGATCGATCGGATAAGGACTGCAAACGTCCAGCGGCATGATTATATCGGCTCCAAGATCGTTTTGCATCTCCACCACGTTCTCGGGCGTGAACATATGCCGGGAGCCGTCGAGATGCGATTGAAATTCCACGCCTAAATCGCTTACCCGATTCAGCGATTTCAACGAGAAAACCTGATAGCCGCCCGAATCGGTAAGAATCGCATGAGGCCATGATATGAAACGGTGCAATCCTCCGGCCCGCTTTATCAGAGACGAACCCGGCCGCAAAAACAGATGATAGGTGTTGCACAAAATGAGGCGCGCCCCCATCTGTTCCAATTCCTGCGGCGACTGGCTTTTGACGCTTCCCTGCGTCCCCACCGGCATAAAAACCGGCGTCGGCACTTCGCCGTGTATCGTCTGCAGAATTCCGCAGCGCGCGTAGCCGTCGCGGGCGGTTACTCGAAACCCGAACACCATCCGCTATTTGTTCCAGACCTGGCCGTAATTGCCGTGCAACTTATTCAGACCCGACCAGTACTCGCGGACGTTCGGACAATAGGCGATCGGATCGAGATCAGCCACTTTCAATCTG
>CAZHVC010000477.1:0-1574 GCA_964535765.1 uncultured Ignavibacteria bacterium
CCTCCAGTTCTTTCGCCTTGAGTATTTCCTCCAATTGGGAGATATACTTGTCGGTAAAATCCTGGATTTTCTTTTGCCCTTTTTCCAGATCGTCCTCGGTGATCTTGGCGTCGTTTTTGGCTTGTTTCATCCGCTCGTTGGCATCGCGGCGGATATTGCGGATAGCGATTTTGCCTTCCTCGCCGAGTTTTTTCACCAGACGCACCATATCGCGCCGCCTTTCTTCGTTCAGCGGCGGTATCGGAACCCGCACGATGCCGGCCTCGGCGATCGGGTTCAAACCCAGATCGGCTTTTTGAATCGCTTTGACTATTTCACTGACGAGATTTTTTTCCCAGGGTTGTACGACGAGTTGCTTGGGATCCGGGACGTTGATCGTGGCGATCTGCTTCAGCGGGGTCGGCAGGCCGTAATAATCGACCTTGACCGCCTCGAGCAATTTGGGCGAAGCTTTGCCGGTGCGGACCTGAGTCAGTTCCCGGCCCACCGCCTCGATCGCCTTTTTCATCTTATCTTCGGTTTCAGCATAGATTTTATTGAGCATAATTTCCTCAACAGATCATGGTGCCGATTTTATCGCCAAGGATTATTTTCTTCAAATTATCGCGCTCGTAAATGTTGAATACGATTATGGGAATCTTGTTTTCCCGGCACATCGAGGCGGCGGTGGCGTCCATTACTTTCAGTTCTTTCTGGAGCATATCGGTGTGAGACAGCATATCGAATTTTATCGCCCCGGATTCGGTTTTCGGATCTTTATCGTAAACGCCGTCAACCTTCGTTCCTTTCAAGATGATCTGGGCGCCGATTTCCACCGCGCGCAAGGCCGCCGCCGTATCCGTGGTGAAATACGGGTTGCCGGTGCCGCCGGCGAATATCACTATCCGCCCCTTTTCGAGATGCCGGACAGCCCGCCGCCGGATAAACGGTTCGCAGACTTCGTTTATTTCCAAGGCCGACATCACCCGCGTAAAATACCCTTGCGATTCGAGATATTCCTGGATGGCAAGCGAATTGATTATCGTGGCCAGCATCCCCATCTGATCGGCGGCGACCCGATCCATACCGGCCGCCGCTGCTTTCAATCCTCGAAAAATATTGCCGCCGCCGACGACTATGCCGATCTGGACACCCAGCTTCTTCACTTCGGCGATCTGGTCGCATATCGAGGCGATCATCCGGCGCTCGATGCCGCCGCTTTGATGACCCATCAATACTTCGCCGGATAGTTTCAGCAGCACCCGGTTATATTTAATATGTTCGTCCGATTCCATCAAAAAGGGTTATTCACCCAGCCTGTATCTGGCAAATCGTTTTATCTGAATATTCTCGCCTATCCGGCCGACCGCCTCGGCGATGATATCCTTGATCGTCCGATCCTGGTCTTTGATAAACACCTGCTCGGTTAAGACGACCTCCTGATAATACTTTTCGAGCCTGCCCTCGACGATCTTATCGATTACCTTTTCCGGCTTGCCTTCCTTGAGGGCTTGCGCTCGATAAATTTCCTTTTCGGCCGCCACGACGGCCGGGTCCAAATCGGAGCGATTTATCACCAGCGGGCTGGCGGCGGC
>CAZHVC010000478.1:0-1572 GCA_964535765.1 uncultured Ignavibacteria bacterium
TTTCTGGACACTATGGCCATGGGATATAAATTCGACTACGACGGCGACAACGGTTTCGCCGAAAGCTATTCGGGTTTGCGTTTTTTGGGAAGCGACCCGGCTTTTTTCACGGATGACCACGGTCAGCAACATCTTTATACCGATTCGGGGATAGTGAAATACAATATCTGGAAATGGAACAATCGTCAGGGGCAGGAATTCACCGCTCCGGCTACTGACTTTGAAAGGTACAACAGACTTTCCAACGGCCTGAACGATTTCCCCACCTGGAGGCAGACTCCCGGTGTTCTGGCGCCGAACAATTGGGTGATGCTGCTATCGACCGGTCCTTATCCGACGCTGCACAAAGACTCGACGATGCAGGTGGTGTTTGCGGTTGTCTGCGGCCGAAAATTCGGCACGGACCCGATCTATCAGGACACCTGGGCGGCCAAAACAAACCTGGTCAAGAACGCCCATTGGGCCAAGATCGCCTATGACGGCGAGGACAAAAACGGCAACGGCATATTGGATCCAGGCGAAGATCTCCCCGGACCGAACGGCGAGCCGCCGAATGGCCTGATCGACCGTTATCGTCTGCCGGTTCCCCCGCCGTCACCGGTCATGAAACTCGTCGCGTTGAGCGGCAAAGTGGAAATATACTGGAACAATTTTCCGGAGAGCGTAATCGACCCGGTGTTGGGTAGGGTCGATTTCGAAGGATATCGCCTTTATCGGGCAAGAATCACTCAGGACAACCAGGGACAAGGTCTGCGGGATTTGCTCGAACTTATCGGCGAATTTGACATAATCGATTCTATCGGCTACAACACCGGCCTGGGGTTTGTCACCCTGCCCGAACCGGTTATAATCGACGGCGATACCATGCATTACATGTTCACCTGCGATAATTTGCTTGATGGCTGGCAGTACGCTTTCGCGGTGACGGCGTTTGACACCGGCGACCCGGTCAACAATCTTGAAAGCCTTGAATCGAGCGCCCTTCTGAACGCGGCACGCGTGATCCCCGGATCGACCCCGACGGCGCAGGCCAAGGTGGGCGTTTTTCCGAATCCTTACCGGGCTTGGGCCTTATGGGACGGCCGCGGCACGGACGGCCCGAAAGAACGGCTGCGCAAATTGCATTTTTACAATCTGCCTGCGAAATGCACCATCACCATCTACACCTTGGCTGGGGAGATCGTCGATAGAATAGTTCACGATGCAGACAATTACCGCGGTGAGGATATCGCTTGGTACGAAAATTACGCCGGGGCGGACGTGGTCTTTTCCGGCGGCTTTCACAGTTGGGATATCGTTTCCGAAGCCGATCAGGCCTTGGCCAGCGGCATGTATCTATTCAGCGTAAAAGACGAAGATACGGGGAATATTCAACGGGGAAAATTTATAATTATCAAATGAAAGGATACTTGACATGAAAAGGGTTATGGCTTTCGCATTGCTGGGGGCTTTGGCGTTGGCGGCAAGCGGCCTTGCCCAGTACCCGCTGGTCTCGATCCGACAAATCCAGGAGGTCCCGGTCGGCCGCGATAGTTCGCTCTACGCCGGCGATACCGTCCGGGTCAGCGGGGT
>CAZHVC010000479.1:0-1564 GCA_964535765.1 uncultured Ignavibacteria bacterium
CCCTTGTAAGTAAGGAAATCCTTGTTTCCGGTCGTCCCATTTAGATGGGAAACATAACTGGAGACCATAAAAATAAGCGATTCGGGATAACTGCGGGTGTTTATATCGACAAGCCCGCCGGAAAAATCGCCCGGCCGGTCTGGCGTGAAAGACTTGACGGTGACAATATTGTCCAGCAAACCGCCGGGAATGAGATCAAAATGAAAGGCTTTTTTATCGGGGTCGGCGCTCGGCAGTTCGGCGCCGTTCAGAGTTGTATTGGAATATCGATCACCGACACCGCGAATATAAACATATTTGCCCTCGATAACGGAAGCCCCGGTCACCATCATCATGGCCTCGGCGGCCGTACCACTGCCACTCCTCGAAATCGCTTCGGCGCTGATCGCGTCGCTGATCGCGTTAGATTTTTGACGTTGCTTCAAAAGAGAGGCTTCGGTGGTCTTGACGATCGTCGCCGTGACCACTATATCGTCGACCCGATAATCCTGTGGTATAAGCTCTATGTCCAATCGAGCTATTCCGCCGGATGGTATAATCACCGAATCCACTTTTACTCTGGCGTACCCCAGCAATTGAAAAACTACGGAATGAACACCATGCGGAATGTTTTCGACGAAAAAATTCCCGTTGAGATCACTTGACCCCCCTCGGTTCGTATTGGCGATCAGGACAGAAACCCCGATCAGTGGTTCGCCGGTTTGCTTGTCTACGACCTGACCGGTTAATGTCCCGAAATTATCCGCCTGCACCGCTGGCGGCTTTACGAAAAACAGCAAACTAACAATCATCGTTGCTGCTTTTAGCCGATTTAAATATGTTCGCAGTGTCGTTTCTTTTCGCATCCTGCTTTCCCTCTTTTATAGTCTATCATTATTTAAAATCATTAAGCTTGTTGAAGGTGGTATAATATCTGACGGACGCCCCGGCATGTGATTTTTAGCCTCATTGCCAGTCAAATAGAAGCTGTTTCCATAAGACGATGATTAAGGCATTGTTATAAAATTGTTATAATTATCGCGATCGGGTGATGGTGGCCGCCGCAAGTGAACGCCGGGGCGGAAAGCGAAGTCGATGCGGTTAGGGGAGTCCGGCAATCGGTAAGCGGCGGTGTCCGCTCGTGAGCGGGAACTGCGGCAGCTCCGAAAGGTTCGATAACTGACGGTAACGCGGCGCGCCTTTCGCCGCCTTATCCGCCGATAATTCCCTATCGTGATGGCCGGATTTTTATCTGGTGTCCAAAATCCCCTCGGGCCGGTTGGCCCAAATATCATGATTTAGAGAAGGGTTTCCTAATTGTCAAACGGTATGCCCGGAATTCAAGCCAAAGATGTCCGCCAGGTGTGGACGATTTATATTGGAAAACAAAAGGCTTTCCGGATCGTTCAACGAAACGGAAGGCCTTATTTATGATAATGGCCCTGCACCGTTATCCCGTTGTGCACACCGCCGGCGGCAGAATGCAGCAAATGCCGGGTATCTCAAAAAATGATCTAATGTATAAAAGCAGGCTCCTTCTGGAATATTTCGCCGTTATGGGCATCCACATAGTAACGCAAGGTAT
>CAZHVC010000480.1:0-1563 GCA_964535765.1 uncultured Ignavibacteria bacterium
GGGAGATATCGACGGCGTCGCGGCTAGCGTCTGTTTTCGTCTCAATGCCGCCTGGGCCGCTCTGGCGGCGGTTTCCCGGCCGACACCGGTGATTTCGATTATCTTGTCGATTGCCCGGTCAAGCCAGACCGACCAGGGGGAACCGGGATATTTCTGCACGAAATAATCGGTGACGTCGTCGGCGATAATAAGAACGTGTTCAGCGATCTCCCGCGCCAGATGCGCCCGCAGAAGCGGCACCAAATAGCGCCGGGTGAAAACAGCCACAGCGATAAGCAGAACGGCCCCCAGCGCTTCCAGGGCGCGATCGCTCAGAAAACCCCCGATGGCTTGAAATATACTCGCTTGCATCATGATGATTTCCTTCATTTTTGCCTCCCTTTGTTGAATATTCTTGCTATATCGTCGCTAACGGAGCTGCCAGCTTGCTTGATCAGGAACTTCAACTTCCAGACGATAAATGATGCCCGAGCCGTACTTAATCGTAAACAGATACCTTGAAAGCGGACTTGTCAAAAGCGAATTCGGGTAGAGATCCATCTGCCAGTAGCCGGTCGAATCGGAAAAGACCGATTTGTTGAACGGGGTGATGACCACCTCGCCGTATTTCACCGGATGATATTGCCGCGGGATTTCAACGGCGATTTCCGCGTTCTTCGTCTGCACCCCGCCGATATCCTGAATCCAGCCGTAAACCCGGCAAAGATCGGGAGCCGGCGGATTGCCGGGATCGAACGCCGACAACAATATCGTGTCGCTTTCGGCAGTTGTGCCTACGGTTATGGTATCGATTTCCTGCTCATAGCCGTCGGCGGTTACGATTACTTGATAGCTTGTCGTATCCAGATACAACAGCCTCTTGCCGTTTACATTGGTCGGGGCGTTGACGACACGAGTGGTCGTTCCGTTTACGTAGTTGACCCTTATTTTAGCATTGCTGACAGCTGCTTGCGATTCGTTATCCAGAACGACTATCGTTTCGGGGTAAGCACCCCAGCCAAACCAACCGTATTTGAGCGAATCGAGCCGCCGGACGACCGAATCGGGCAGGTTCATCACGGCGATGATTGAATCGGCTCCGGTGGCATGCGTGCTTATCGAGTCGTAATAAGTAGAGTCGAATTTCGCTCCGCTGAATCTTTCGCTCTTGATATTGTCGCCGGCGGCGCCGCTGTATTGGCCGACTTTCATATGAAGCGATACCTGCGGCGTGGAAACCCCATGCTTGCCGACATAGGCTTGCGTCGTATCCAGAATCGCTTTGATATTATTCGTTCCGGTGGGAGTGAAACTCCCGAGCTTGTCTTGAACATTGCCGTCTATTGTGTCCCACGATGGCGAGGCGTTCGGGTGCCCGACCAATCCCATAAGATAACCGACACGGTTAAATAGACTATCCATGCCGATTGCCTGAACCCCGCCGCTGATCGCATTATAAATATCGTCTATGTCGGCTTCTATGCCGTCTCCGCCCAGGCCGTCCGTGCGCAGCTCGACATGATAGGCGGCTTGTCCGAGCGAACCGACAGAATCAGCGTAGGCCGATAAGTTCCTGTTTAGAAC
>CAZHVC010000481.1:0-1561 GCA_964535765.1 uncultured Ignavibacteria bacterium
GTGAGATTGCCGATAAGAAAGTTGATTTTCCAAGGCAAAGATCAGGACGATATCCGATTCGCCGCTCTCGACCAGCAGATGGTAACGTTGAGGGAAGCTGGGATCCGCAAGGCGCTGGCGGGCCAGACATCGATCGAAGAAGTATTGAGAACAACAATCGACGAAGAATAGACGGCGGTATTAGATGCCTACTTTCAATTACATTATCAAGGACGCCAAGGGGAATAAGCTGGAAGGCAGTATCACGGCCTCCAATCTCGACAGCGCGCTCAATAAGCTGCGGGAAAACGGGCAGACGGTTATCTCGGTGGTCGATTCGAGCAGCGTGGCGACAAGGTCCCGGGGCAACCTGATCGACGCCATAACCTTGTATATACATAAAAAAAGAACGGCGGTGCCGCTTACCAGCCTGGTCTTTTTCACCAGACAGATGGCCACGATGTTCTCCGCCGGTCTCACGATCGAGAAGGCGCTGAACAATATTCTTTATGAAGAGGGTAACAGAAAATTCAAGAAAGTGGTCGCCGAGCTGCTCAACGACGTCAAGAAAGGTTTTTCGCTGTCGGATTCCCTGGAAAAGCATCCGGGCGTGTTTTCGCCGCTTTATGTGGCGTTGGTGAAAGCCGGCGAAGTATCGGGGTCGTTGGCGACGGTGCTGGACGAACTGGCGAATTATCTCGAATTTCTTCAGGATACGCGTCGCAAGGTTATTTCGGCGGTATCTTACCCCGGATTCGTAGTGGCGATCCTGGCGGTATTGACGGTGGTTTTGATCGTCAAAATCGTGCCGATGTTTCAAGAAGTCTATCAGCGGTTCAATGCGCAGTTGCCTTACCCGACCCAGGTGTTGATAATGGTGTCGGAGGCGGTCAGGATGAATTTTATAATCACCGCGATCGGGGTCATATTGATTACGGCGATGGTGATAGTAATTAACCTGACCTATACCGGCCGTTATATATTCGACAAGATCAAGCTTTCGATACCTATAGTGCGCAGTTTGATAATCGATTCCACGATGAGCAAGATGTCCCGGACTTTCGGCATGCTTCTGGGGGCCGGCGTGCCGATAGTGGAAACGATGGGGTTGGTGAACAAGGTCGTCAGTAATGTTCATTATCAGAACGCCCTGAAATCGGCCACCCAATACGTAAAGGACGGTTATTCGATAGCCGCATCGCTGAAGAAAACCGAGGTATTCCCCAATACGCTTCTTTCGCTGGCAGCCACCGGCGAAGAGACGGGTGAGATGGAAAAGATGCTTTCCAAAGCGGCCGATTTCTACGATAAGCAGCTTGAGGCGGTCGTTTCGAGGATGACGTCGTTGATCGAGCCGATGCTGATCGTGTTGATCGCCTTGGTTATCGGCACGATAGTGATCGTGATTTATCTGCCCATATTCAATTTCGGAATGGCCTTGAAGAGAGGCCTTTCCTGAAATCATCCGGCGGTTGCAACGGGCGTCCGGCCGGCCGCGATGGGCTAGGATGCCGCGCCGAAACGCGTGGCGGCGCGCGCCGCGGCGCGCCACCGGCTTCAGCACTCGATGACGTTGACCGCC
>CAZHVC010000482.1:0-1559 GCA_964535765.1 uncultured Ignavibacteria bacterium
GGAAAATGATGGACGAGTACAGCGAGGCCGCGTGTCAATTGCTGAGTCAGAGTCGAGGCGCCCTGATCGGTCAGGTCAAAACTCAATATGTTGTGAATCAGGGCGATGAACAATCTCCGCGTATCGACGCCCCAGTGCTGATAAAATCTTCTGTCCTCCACCGCCAGAAGACAATCTATCAAATAGGGTTGGATTTTTTCGTATGGCACCAGAACCCGCCTTTGCCGAAAGAATTCTTTGAGCAGCTGCCCATTGCGATCGAGCACTCTTGCCGAAAGACTCGGTTGAATGTTATGCAATTGATCCAGAGACGGCAAATCGTCCTGGTAAGAAAGAACGATTATCAATCCCAGGCCGGCCACGCAGAATAGTAATCCCAACCCGATTATAAGCGGCCACTTCAAAGTCCCATTAATCATCGTTCAAACCATTTACAGCAATTCATTTTTCCGGTCAACCAATTTCCTATTAAAAACTTGCCAGACTTTCAACGAATATATTAATATACATGACGAACCATGAAAGGTTCCTTTTATGAATGATGCGTTGCTTCAATATAATGAAATTGCGCTCGGCGCCTCCGAAATCATTCAGGCCGATGAGTTGCAAAGACTGCTTGAAAAATCAGTTGCCACGGCGACCCCGCTTATAGTTAAGGAGGGATTCGACCCGACTGCACCGGATATTCATTTGGGCCATATGGTGACGATACGGAAGTTGCAGACATTCCAGAAGTTCGGGCACCGCGTCGTTTTCCTTATCGGTGATTATACCGGTTTGGTGGGCGACCCGTCGGGAAGAAACACCTCCCGCAAGCAAATGTCGGAGGAGGAGGTCATGGCCAATGCCGAGACCTACAAAAAGCAGATATTCAAAGTGCTCGATCCTGAAAAGACCGAAATCCGATTCAATTCGGCCTGGTTCAAGAAACTCGATTTCGCCGGCGTGCTCGAACTGACCTCCCGGTATACGGTCGCCCGACTTCTCGAACGGGATGATTTCGCTAAACGATTCAAAGCCGGCAACCCCATATCCGTGATGGAGTTCATATACCCCCTGATGCAGGGATACGATTCGGTGGCTCTGCATGCGGATATCGAAATCGGCGGCACCGATCAGAAGTTCAATCTGCTGGTCGGCCGATCGCTTCAGGAAAGATACGGACAAAAACCTCAAGTGGTGATGACATTTCCGTTGCTTTTGGGAACCGACGGCAAAGAGAAGATGTCCAAGTCGCTGGGGAATTATATAGGTATCAATGAACCGCCCGAACAAATCTATGGCAAAACCATGTCGATCCCCGATAATCTCATATACGACTATTTTCTGCTTGCTTCCAATGTCGGTCAATCGCGGCTTGCCGAAATAAAGAAGGCCCTTGACAGCGGCTCGGTGAATCCCATGACGCTGAAAAAGGAATTGGCGTTCAATCTGGTCGAAATTTATCATAGCTCGGCGGAGGCCGAACGGGCCGCTCGTGATTTTGAACTGAAATTCTCGAAGAGAGATATACCGGAGAATATCCCGATACTCGAAATTAATTCCGCCGAGAGGGATAT
>CAZHVC010000483.1:0-1551 GCA_964535765.1 uncultured Ignavibacteria bacterium
GAAAACGCCCTCTCCCGGATCGATTTCGTAGGTCAGCTTTCTGGTTTCGAGCGCCGCTTTCAACGCGTCGGTAGCTCTTTCCCAATCCTCGGCCGTGCCAATATAATTATCCGGCCTGGTGGAAAGATAAGTTTCATAGTTTTCGAACCCGAAGGTTTTCAGAAAAAACAGGTTGAAATCCAGAAGCCGGTTAAGCTCATCGGCCAATTGATCCGGCCGGCAGAATACGTGGGCATCGTCTTGAGTGAATCCCCTTACTCGCGGCAAGCCGTGCAGCACACCGGAACGCTCGTATCGATATACCGTCCCCAGCTCGGCCCAACGATAAGGCAACTCCCTGTAAGAACGTTTTCGCGAATTGAAAATGGCGATATGAAAAGGGCAATTCATCGGCTTGAGCTGATATTGCTGGTTTTCCACCTCTATCGGTTGAAACATGCTTGCCTTGTAAAAGTCGAGATGGCCTGAACGCTTCCACAAATCGATTCGGGCAATATGAGGGGTGTAAACAAGATCGTAGCCGTTTTTGAGATGCTGTTCTTTCCAGAAACTTTCGATAAGATGTCTGATAAGCGCGCCTCGCGGATGCCATAGAACGAGGCCCGGCCCGATATCATCGGTTATCGAGAATAAATCCAGTGATTTTCCCAGCAACCGGTGATCACGTTGTTTGGCCAGTTCTATCTTCTCGAGGTGTTCCTGCAGCATTTTGCGATCGGGGAACGAGACACCGTAAATGCGCTGGAGCATCTTATTTTTTTCATCACCGCGCCAATAGGCCCCGGCCACACCGAGAAGTTTGAAAGCTTTAATCCGCCCGGTCGATGGCAGATGAGGGCCCCGGCACATATCGATGAAATCGCCGTGGCGGTAGAAGCTAACCGTTGCATCTTCGATTTCGCCGGCGATCTCGGCTTTGTAGATATCGTTGTCTTTGGCGAATTCGGCAAGTGCCTCGGAACGCGGTTTTTCGATTCTTTCGAACGGCAGGTCAGCGGCGATGATTTTGGCCATCTCCCCTTCGATCAATTCCAGATCACCATCGCCGATTTTTCGATCGATATCGATATCGTAATAGAATCTTGCCGAAAAATCATCGCTGATCGCCGGGCCGATAGCCAGTTTGGCGCCGGGGAACAGCCGCAATATCGCCGAGGCCATGACATGAGATGACGAATGCCAGAACACCTCGCGTCCCGCCGGGTCGTCGAATGTACAAATAGCCAGGCGGGCGTCCGAATGGATCGGCCTATTGAGATCGACCAGAACGTCGTTGACTCTGGCCGCTATGGCTTTTCCGACGAGTTCGGGGCTTATGCTTTTAGCGATTTCAACGGGCGTCGTGCCGTCGGGGAATTCGCGCCAGCTGTTATCAGGAAAAGTTATTTTCATTATTGTGGATAGCCAAAACGCCTATCGGCTCGGATTTTTCAGTATTTCCATGTCGCTCACTACAGTCTTACCGAGTCTTGCTCGAAATGGGCGATACTGGGATCGAACCAGTGACCTCTTGCATGTCAAGCAAGCACTCTAACCATCTGAGCTAATCGC
>CAZHVC010000484.1:0-1547 GCA_964535765.1 uncultured Ignavibacteria bacterium
TTCCGGAGGTATGTTCGGCGGTCAAAATCAGGAAATCGTTATCGAGCAACCCGGCATACCCACGGCGGAAAGCGACGACCTCGATACCTCTGGCATACGCCTCCCGCGCCACCGCTCTTATGCAGGGATTCATCCCCGGAGAGTCACCGCCTGAGGTAAGCAATCCGATTCTTTTCATTCGCCACCTATCATTCTCGAAGATGCAATTATACCGGCAATCTTATTGACTGTCAAGGGTTACCTATTCCAATCATGTTTGAAATATCGGCAGTATCGGCCATTTAATTGACTAAAATCGATCCGAAGACAGGCGGCTGCAGGGAATCGGCGCTCGCCTTGGGAATGCCCGGAAAATTTTTCGGATTGTATTCAAATACAAAAATAAACCGCCGAACTGCCGCTGCAATTCGGCGGTTTAGGGCGATCAACCGAATCTATCTAAGCAAGACCATCTTGCGGATGGATTCCTTGCCGGCAACCGCAATCTTGTAAAAATAGATGCCGCTGGCCGCCGGCTGTCCGGATTCGTTTTTGCCATCCCAGACGGCGGAGTGCCTGCCGGAATCCAGCAAACCCTCGGCGAGCGTCTTCACCCTACGCCCGAGTAAATCATAAATATCAAGCCGTACCTGACCCGCTTGCGGCAACTCGAAATTGATGACGGTCGATTGATTAAATGGGTTGGGATAATTCCGATCCATCTCGAAATTCTCCGCTCGGATGCCGCCATCGTCGATCGACGTTATATAGCTGCTGCCGGTGGTGAATTTCAAGGCCCGCTGATTCGTCAAAACCGCCGCGCCGACGGCGTAGCGATTGTTGAAAACATAGCCGATACCGATCGTCCTGTCCTGGTTGCAGATACCGACGCTGTTCAGATTGGCGCCGGGGATCGTATTGTATTGAAAAATAATCTCGTTATCGCCGGTCAAGGTCGGCCACATGCTTACGTCGAGAATGATGATTTCGAAAGTAAGCCGCTGATAAGTATCGTTGTTGTATGCCCTGTTCCAGCCGATGATCATTCGTCCGTTTGCCGGATCGTGCTTGCAATAAACCTTCAGCGGCTGGGATGTGCCGCTGCTTAAATCGTCCCAAAAGGGGGCTATCATGGCCGGTGCGCACTGCGGTCCCGGAATAAAGGCGTTCAGAAATGCCGGCCACCAGCTCGACCCCATCGCTATGAAACCGTTGTCGCAAATCGTCACCCTTGTATACGTCTGGCCGTAGTATTTTACCGGAAAAGGAAGATTGATGGTCGCCACCCGATCGTCATACAGCGATACATAACTTCCGGTGGTGTCTATCGGCACCCATTCATAAACGGGGTGATATGGATAATCGACATCGGTGTTGTCGAAACAATAGTAGCCGTAGCTATCCGGGCCGATCGGGTCGGTGGAGGCCATATTGCCGACGCTGATCGCCTCTTGACATCTTTGAACCAGGCTGTCGCTACCGACCAAACTCAATGCAAAATTAATCAGCCGGCCGTTATAGGCACCGCCGTCCAGCGAAATCATAAAGGGATCGGCATTGTTGTCGCC
>CAZHVC010000485.1:0-1546 GCA_964535765.1 uncultured Ignavibacteria bacterium
CGGTTGTATCGCGAAATCAAAGAAAAGCGGGGACTGGCGGAATCGATAACCAGCAACTATGACTGGTTCAAAGATATAGGCTATTTTACCCTGACGGCGGATCAGGCGGCCGGCGACCCGGATTCGCTTCTGAAGGCCATGTTGCTGGAAATCGAGCGGCTAAGGTTGGAAGAGCCGGGGCGTGACGAAATGTCGAGAGCTATCAACCAGTTGGAATCGGCTTATTACCATCGACTGGAAGATGTGAATCATCAAGCGCAATTATTGGCCATGTATCAGGCCTACGGCGACTATCGGCGGGCCGACGAATATATAGAAAAGCTGCGGCAGGTGACCGCCGAGGATGTCAGGCGCGTAGCCAACCGTTATTTCGTTCTGGAGAATGCGGCGGTTTTCGAATATCTGCCGCGGGTCGGCCCGGTTCCCCATAAAGACGGTTCGGAAATGAACGATATCCTGAAAGCCGCCATCGCCGATTTTCGTGGTAAACATGTCGGCGGCAACGAGGGCGTGCCGCCGGTGGTCGGCTGTCTTCCAGTGGGGGGCAAAAAGTATCCCGACAGGTCGATCGCCGATACGGTTCTGGAAAGCGGAATCAAAGTATTCTGTCGAGAAAGGCATTCGCTTCCGCTGGTTACCTTGAAGGTCTGTTTTGCCGGTGGGAAGGTCGATGAGACATCCGCCGAGGCCGGAATAACGGAGCTCATGGTGAGATCGGCACTCAAAGGTGCGGGTAGTCTGAAGGCCGCCACGATAGCCGGTGATCTGGAGGGGCTGGGGGCGACGATAGATCATTTTGCGGAAGCCGACTATTTTGGTTTTTCTCTGGAAGCGATGTCGGATAATTTCGAGGAGGCGATGGCCATATTTGCGCAGGTGATATTGAATCCTACTTTTCCGGCTGAGGAGATCGAGATCGAAAAAAAAGACATGCTGGCCGCTATAAAAAGATTGAAAGATTCCGCTGCGGATTATGCGATTGAATTGAGTCTGCAGGCGCTTTATGCCGGGACTCCTTACGGGTTGGCGTCATTGGGCGAGCCGGAGACGATAAGCCGATTCGGCCGCGCCGAACTGGCCAACCGTCACCGCCGGCTTGTCACCAGCGGCAGGTGCGCCGTCTTTTTCGTTGGGGATATAACGTTCGCCGAGGCGGTCAAATTGGCCAATAAATATTTCGGGGCGATGAATCGCTCCGCAGCCGGCGACAAACGGCCGGATTATATGTTCCAGACGAGGGAATCGGTCAAGAAGGAAAAGCGCCAGCGGGCGCAATCGGCGCAGGCGATTAGCTTTCTGACTTGTAAGGCGGCCGATCCCGATTACGTCATTTTGAAGGTAATACAAGGAGTCGTCAGCGGGATGGGAGGACGTCTCTGGGATAGAATACGTGATAAAAACCCGCTGGCTTATTCGATCTACGCTTATCAGGAACCGCGGCTGCTGTCGGGAAATTTCACTTGTTACATGGCCACCTCGCCGGAAAATGCGGAGGCCGCGAGCTCGGCGGCGATCGAAGTGTTGCAAGAGTTGGCGGTGAAACTGG
>CAZHVC010000486.1:0-1537 GCA_964535765.1 uncultured Ignavibacteria bacterium
GCTATATAGAGGGCTTGAAAGCCATGGTCGAAAACGACGACCAGACCGCTTTCATTAGATTCAAACAGACGGTCGCCGAAGATTCCGAAAATATCGATGCTTATCTCCGGCTCGGAGATTTGTTGAGAAAGCGCGGCCAGATTCAGAAGGCCGTTCAGGTTCACCGCCAGTTGTTGCTTCGCAAGACCATCGATAAGGAAGCGACCGCTCAGATATGGAAAGGGCTTGCCGCCGATTTTATTGCCGCGCGAAGATTCAATCTGGCGCAGGAAATTCTGGAAAAGTTGTCCAACGAGGCGGCGCACAAAAGGTGGGCTCGCGAAAGGCTTCTCGAAATATTCGAAAAAACCGGCCGCTTCGATTCGGCGTTCGAGGTCGCCAAGGAGATTTATCGAACCAAAGAGCAGCAGCCGAAACTTGCCGCCTACCGGCAGCTCGAAGGTAATCAGTATTTCGAAAAGAAGGATTACCATAAGGCCCGTCTTGCCTACAAAGATGCCCTTCATTACGATGAAAAATTCGCTCCGGCCTATATGATGATCGCCGAATCCTACCTGGCGGAGAATAAAAAGGAAGATGCCGCCGATTATTATATCAAGCTGGCCGAGAATGCACCTTCCGAAGCCTGGCGGGTTTTCCAAAAATTGGAACAGACACTGTTCGAACTGGGCAGATTTTCCGACGCCGAACAAATCTACCTGAAATTGATGCGTGAATGTCCGAAAGATTCGCGGGTGTTTTATTCTTTTGCGACGATCGCCGAGAAGAAAAATAACCTGACGGCGGCCATCGATTCTCTTGGTCAGGCGCTCTCTATCAATCCGGCAGACGCGGTTGCGGCAGCCAGACTTGCTCAACTATATATCGAAAGCGGCCAAAAGCAAAAGGCGATCAAAACGCTTCAAGACGTTCGTCAATATCTTTCCACCGACAGGGACGAATATTCATGCTCCTATTGCGCCAGAAAATCATCGAATATGGAGCTTCTCTGTCCCGGATGTGGTCGCGTCGGGCCTTATCAAAAAATTACGGCGGGTTGACATCCCGCCCGGAAAATCCTCGCGGGTAGCAACCTGCCGCCGCCTAAAAGGCGATATAAATTGAGTCTCGCTGAAATGACAATTAAGATTCTGGTATCCGCGTTATTTTTCTGTTGCATCTTGCCGCAAGCTGAAATTTGCCGGGGCGATGAACTGGAGTCGCTTCTTGCCGCGGGACGTATTGCCGAAGCCGATGAATTGCTCCGGAGTTTCCAGGAAAGCACGGCGGTTCCCCTGAATACGCTGGCGCTCGGGATATTCAGCCCGGCGGGCGAAAATTCGATATCCAATTTGAAAGATTATATAAACAACAATCCTCAGGCTGGACCGATGCTGGATTGGGCAAGGCTGTATATCGGGAAATACTATCTGGCTGCAGACCTTTATCTGGCGGCGGCCGGCCAGCTGCAGGAGATTCCCACGGACTCCCCTTTCGGTGTCCAGGCGAGATTCCTGGCCGGCAAAGCGGCGCTTTTGGCCCGAGATTACTATAAAGC
>CAZHVC010000487.1:0-1505 GCA_964535765.1 uncultured Ignavibacteria bacterium
TCAGTCAGGAACCGTTTCTTTTTTCGATATCGATCAAAGACAACATCGGTTTCGGAGTCAAATCAGGCCAGCTTGATCCGGAGAAATACGCCGCCGCCGCTTCGGTGGCCGATGATATAAACGCCTTTGAAAACGGCTATGATACCCTGATTGGCGAAAGAGGGATTACGCTTTCCGGTGGTCAGAAACAGCGGCTGGCTCTGGCGCGGGCTTTGGCGATAAATCCGAAAATAATAATTCTCGATGACGCTTTTTCCTCGGTGGATACCTCGACCGAGGAGAATATTTTGAACAATTTCGCCGAAGCGCTTGCCGGGTGCACGGTGATCTTGATATCGCATCGCATTTCTACGGTCAAAAACTGCGATATGATCTATGTTCTTGACAAGGGCAGGATCGTCGAGAGCGGCGTTCACGACGAGTTGTTGGCAAAGGGTGGGCTTTACGCGAACATTCATGAGCGGCAATTGATCGAACAGGAGCTGGAGGCGATTTGACCTACGTGACTCCGGAAATCGTGGCGGACGCCGAACTTGAATTCGGCCGGCCGTTGGAATTGTCGATCACCATCGCCACAGCCGAAAAGGAACTCAATAGAATCAGAGCGAGCCAACGCGACGGGCGGGCGCACGACGTAACGATAATGATCCGCCGGGAAGGTATGTATCTGTTTATCGCCAAGCATTTTTATCCGCGCTCGCTGTATCGGGCGCCCTCTGGTGCCGCCCGCAGGGGTGAAACCCTTGCCGAAGCGGCGAAAAGGGAAGCTTTCGAGGAAACAGGGGCTTTGATCAAGCCGTCAAGATACGTGCTGCGGACCAGGTGCAGATTTCAAGCAGCGGACGATTATATCGACTGGACCTCACATGTCTTTTCGGCTGACTATGTTTCGGGCGAAATCGCCCCGAAGGACCTGCGGGAAATCCGGGATGCCCGTTTTGTCACGCCTGCCGAAATTTCCGTATTCAACGCCATTTTGCTCAAAATAAACACCGCCGGGTTTCGCTATCGCGAATTCATCACCCGCAGCTATTTCGAGACGATAACCCGATTTTCGCCATCAGGGGAGAATGAGAACACGGAATGACGGATTCCTTTCAAGATGATGAAGTGCTGGGCAAGGCCTATGATTCGCGGCTGATGAAGCGGCTGCTTTCTTACCTAAAGCCGTACGCTTGGCTTATAGCCTTGAGCGTGTTGATTCTGCTTGCCTCGTCGCTGGCTCAACTGGCTGGACCGTATCTGACGAAAATCGCCATCGACAATTATATCGGCAAGGGCGATCCGGCCGGATTGTTCCGCATCATTCTCCTGTTTTTAGCCGTAGTGGCGATCGGATTTTCGCTGCAATACGCCCAGGTTTATTTGATGCAATACGTGGGGCAGATGGCCATGCGCGATCTGCGTCTGCAATTGTTTCGCCACGTAATGCACCTCGATCTTGCCTATTACGATCGAAATCCGGTGGGTCGCACGATGACTCGAATCACCGGCGATATTCAGGT